>DASVOT010000869.1:0-3118 GCA_036383235.1 Chryseosolibacter sp. | reverse complement strand
CAATAAATAATTCCGGATTTTCCTTTGTGCTCTTTCAGGAATTTGATGAGCTGTTTCTTCGTCTCCTTCTTTGGCCGGACCTCGTAATACAAATTCTTCCGGTTGAACGACGACATGAACACATCGGCGTCCTCCATCTGAAGGTTCTTTTGAATATCGATCTGCACCTTCGGTGTGGCAGTGGCAGTCAGGGCGATCACCGGCATATCGCCGAGATTCTGGATCATTGATTTTATTCTCCTGTATTCAGGGCGGAAATCGTGTCCCCATTCCGAAATACAGTGCGCCTCATCGATGGCGACGAATGACACATTCACTTTTTTCAAAAAGTCGATGGTCTCTTCTTTGTTCAGAGACTCCGGTGCCACGTACAACAATTTAACATTGCCGGCCATGCACTCCTTTTTCAGTCTGGTTATTTCTCCCTTGCTCAGCGTGGAATTCAAAAATCTGGCATTGACGCCATAGGCATTCATTTGATCAACCTGATTCTTCATCAGCGCGATCAGCGGTGAGATGACAATGGCCAGGCCCTCGCGCACCATTGCCGGCAACTGATAGCAGAGCGATTTGCCAGCGCCGGTTGGCATGATAACAAACGTGTTCTTTCCATTCAGCAAATTTCGGATCACCCGTTCCTGGTTGCCCCGGAACTGGCTGTAACCGAAAATTTCCTTCAGGCTTTCTTTCAAAGCATCTTTCTCCTCGACAAGCATCATTTCGTCTTATATAATCTTAAATTGTATCTTTATGTTTCCGGTTGAATTTAATTTTAAAAACCATTGAAGTTAGCAAAAAATATCAAAAAAATCGCACAAGATGTCCTTTTAAATGAGTCGCGCGCAATCGAAAATCTGACGGCATTTATCGACGACAATTTCGAGGCGTGTGTTCGTGAAATTTATTCTGCCAAAGGCCGGGTTGTCATAACAGGCATTGGCAAAAGCGCGATCGTAGCCAATAAAATTGTGGCGACACTTAACTCAACCGGCACACCCTCGATCTTTATGCACGCTGCCGATGCGATCCATGGCGACCTCGGAATGATTCAGCGAGAGGACATTGTCGTTTGCATTTCAAAAAGTGGCAACACCCCGGAAATAAAAGTGCTGGTCCCGCTTCTCAAACGTCGTGGCTCCAGGCTTGTTGCACTGGTAAGCAACACAAATTCATACCTCGCCGCGCAAGCCGATTTTGTGCTCAATGCAACGATTGCAGAAGAAGCCTGCCCACTCAATCTCGCGCCGACGACGAGCACGACGGCGCATATGGCGTTGGGAGATGCCCTGGCTGTCTGCCTGCTGGAGCTGAGAAATTTCAGTAGTCAGGATTTTGCAGAGTACCATCCGGGCGGTTCCCTGGGCCGACAACTCTATTTAAAAGTATCGGATATTTACCTTCAACACGAACTTCCCGCAGTTAGTGCCAGCACTCCATTAAAAGATGTCATTATCGAAATCTCCGGCAAACGCCTCGGGTGTACTTCCGTGCTGGACGGGAACAATAATTTACTGGGTATCATTACCGACGGAGACCTCAGGAGAATGCTTCAGAAGGACATCCGTCTGGATCAGGTAAAAGCCAGCGATATCATGACCCTTAATCCCAAGAGGATCGAGAAAGACGAGTTTGCCGTGAAAGCCCTGCACATGAAGCAGGAAGCAAACATTACCCAGCTCGTCGTGATGGACGGAGAAAAAGTGGCCGGATTTATCCATTTGCATGATTTGCTGAAAGAAGGCATCGTATAACCAGCCTCCCCCGCTCAAATATTTTGCCATGAAGACCCCGACAGAGGAAATTTTTGATTATTTTCTACCACAATCCGATATCGATTTGCCTGTGACCCGATGCACGGGAGCCGAGCGCTTCCGGCGGCCTGTTGAACGGATTTCATTATTTTACGAGCATCTACCGGTCAATTGTTGCTGAAATAGTTTCATAACATTTGGTGAAAAACGTCTTTTGCAGAAAGTTTTACGCTTAAAACACGAATGAACAAAAATCTGTACGTCATCCTGATGGCCGGGGGAGTCGGTGTCCGCTTCTGGCCTTACAGCCGCAACTCAAAACCCAAACAGTTCCTCGATGTTCTCGGAACAGGCAAAACGCTCATCCAATCCACGATGGAAAGATTTATGCCCATCTGCCCTGTGGAAAACATCTTCGTCGTTACCCACGAAGAGCACGCGCCGATCGTGAAAGAGCAATTGCCCCAGCTCCGCGACGACCAGATCATCGCCGAGCCGATGCGAAAAAACACGGCTCCCTGCATTGCCTATGCGAGCTACAAGATCCAGAAATTGAACAAGGATGCCGTGATTGTCGTGAGTCCTTCCGACCATCTCATTCTGAAAGAAAACCAGTTCCTCGAGGTTATAAAAAAAGCAGTCGACCAGGCACGCGCCGATGACAAGCTGATCACGCTTGGCATAAAACCGACACGGCCGGAAACGGGCTACGGCTACATTCAGTATCACGCCGAAAAATCCTTCGCCAAGAAAGTCAAGACATTTACGGAGAAACCTGAACTGGCCCTTGCCAAGAAATTCCTGGAGAGTGGTGATTTCGTCTGGAACGCCGGCATATTTATCTGGAGTGTGAATGCGATTATCAAGGCCATCCAGCTTCACCTGCCCGAAATGGCGGAGGTCTTTGAAGAGATCAGGGGCAAGCTTGGCACACCTCAGGAGAAGGAATTGATCCATGCAGCGTATCCGCAATTCAAAAGTGTCTCCATCGATTATGGAGTCATGGAAAAAGCTTCCAACGTATACGTCTGCCTGGGCGACATCAGTTGGTCGGACCTCGGGTCATGGGCGTCCATCCATGAGATCTCTCCGAAAGACGAAGACAACAATGTGATCCGGGGGAATGCGCTGATGTATGATACAAGAAATTGCATCGTGAAGGGATCCGACCACAAGCTCATTGTCGTTCAGGGATTGAACGGCTACCTGGTGGGAGAATTCGGGAATGTGGTAATTGTGTGCGAAAAAGACAAGGAAGAACAATTCCGCAGGTTTGTGAATGACGTCAAGTCGAAACCCAACGCGAATGAATTTCTGTAAATGGGGGCGGCAACGCGCCGCGTCTATCGGGAACTCCGCGTCCTGAC
>DASVOT010000868.1:0-1843 GCA_036383235.1 Chryseosolibacter sp. | reverse complement strand
ATCATCGCAGAGCGCGCGCCGGCGTTTGAGAAATCGTCCATCGATGAGTTCTATATAGATGCCAGCGGCATGGACCGTTATTTCGGTGCGTTCGCCTGGGCGAAGTCCCTGCGCCAGGCCATCATGAAGGAAAGCGCGCTGCCAATCTCCATGGCGCTCTCGGTGAATAAGCTCGTGTCGAAGGTGGCCACCGCGGAATTCAAGCCCAACGCGGAAACGCAGATTGCGCCGGGCACGGAAAAAGATTTCCTCGCCCCGCTTGCCGTGGAGAAGATTCCCATGATCGGCAAGCAGACGGCCTCCTTCCTGCACGATATGGGCGTGCGTACAGTCCAGACGTTGAGAGAGATGCCCCTCCCCTTCCTCATCAGCGCCTTCGGCAAAAACGGACTTTCGCTCTGGAACAAGGCGCATGGGGAAGACGCGTCGCCGGTCGTGCCCTACAGCGAACAGAAGTCCATCTCGACCGAATGTACCTTCGAGAGTGACACCATCGACGTTAAACGGCTGCGCTCGATCCTCATCGCCATGGTGGAGAAAGTCGCCTTTAACCTGCGCGAGCAGCGCAAGCTTGCCTCCTGTATCACCGTGAAGATCCGCTATGCGAACTTCGATACGGAGACCCGGCAGGTACAAGTGCCCTACACCGCCTCCGACCACGTCATCATGCGCGTCGTGCTGGACCTGTTCAACAAACTGTACAGCCGCAGGATGCTGATCCGCCTCGTCGGCGTACGCCTCAGCGGCCTCGTCCACGGCAACTACCAGATCAGCCTCTTCGACGATACGTCGGAACAAATCAACCTGTACCAGTCGATCGATTTTATCAAACACAAGTACGGAGTGGAGAAGTTGATACGCGCGAATACCATTGAGGTGAACAAGAGGCTGCGGATGGAATTGAACATGTTCAGGGCCAATACAAAATAATGGGCTGTAAAAATAGCGCGGCGATTCCCATCCGCATAGTAAAGCGCGGTGGATTGAACAAAGGCATAAAAAACAACCGTCATGAAACTACATACACAACACTCACCTGAAACGCAGCAACAGTCTGTCCGGGAATTATTCTTCACGATCTCACCGCCCCGCCACATCATCAGTGACGTGTCTGTGCTGAAGGACGATGTCCATTACCTCATCGGGCATGAGCTGGAAGACAGGTATTCGAAAGCAAACA
Organism: Chryseosolibacter sp.; assembly: GCA_036383235.1. Taxonomy (GTDB): domain Bacteria; phylum Bacteroidota; class Bacteroidia; order Cytophagales; family Cyclobacteriaceae; genus Chryseosolibacter. Next base: position 663 of record DASVOT010000868.1, on the reverse strand, counting down.
TTGCGCTATTCAAGTACAGCGACACGGCGAATCGCATGAACCACATGCTGCGGTTCGTGGAAGCCCGCGCGGCGGCCATGGAGCCCTTCAATGTCTTCCTCAAAGACTTCGGAGCCTTCTACAACGGGGCCTTCCGCACAATCTATATGGACATCGTCAACAAATCGCCCATCCAGGAAATTTTTGAAAAGATCGTGAAGGAAGATCCGGAATACATCCCGCACATCACCATCGCGAGGAACCTCACCACGGGCGATTTCCTCCGCTGCTGGCCATACCTGAAAGGACTCCACTACAGCAACCAGTATTTTCTCTGCGACCGCATTACCGTCCTGGCGAGGACGGAAAGAAAATGGACGCATTACAGGGATATCCTGCTGGGCGGATCCCGTCCCGGTGCCCGCGTTGCCGCCGATACACAACGGCAACGCAGGGACGGATGACGTCCGGAGCAAAAAAAAATTATCCATCACCCATAAACCATCGAAATATGAGCCCTCTCGACATTCTCGAAAAACAATTTGGTTACGCCGCCTTCCGGCTGAACCAGGAAGCCATCATTCAATCCGTTCTCGCAAAGCGAGACACCTTTGTTCTCATGCCGACGGGCGGAGGCAAATCCCTCTGCTACCAGATTCCCGCACTGATGCTCGACGGCCTGGC
>DASVOT010000867.1:0-8254 GCA_036383235.1 Chryseosolibacter sp. | reverse complement strand
ATTGAGAGGACTTCCCTTCAATCCGGATGGTTAAATCTGAATCCGAATCTTGAGCTTAAATAATCATCCGGGTTGCTAATTTAGCAATAATCGCAAATCTTAAAGCCGGATCATGGTTTCCGTTCCTGGTTTTTATTGGGGGAGAGGCTAAAAACGATCAGATCTTTCGCAGCAGGATGGAGAAATTGTGGCCTCCGAAACCAAAAGTGTTGCTTAAAGCCACCTTGACGTCGCGTTTCTGGGCGACGTTGAAAGTCATGTTCAGACGGGGGTCAAGGTCCGGATCATCTGAGAAGTGATTGATGGTAGGAGGGATCACCGACTCGTTGATGGTCAGGAGACAGGCGATGGTTTCGATCGCTCCTGCTGCGCCCAGCAGGTGTCCGGTCATCGATTTGGTGGAGCTGATGTTCATATCGTAGGCGTGATCACCAAATACTTTTTGTATGGCTTTTATTTCGCCGATATCGCCCAGGGGTGTCGAAGTGCCGTGCGTATTCACGTAGTCCACTTCCTCGGCGCTGATACCGGCGTCCTCCAGAGCGTTGTACATGACCTGGATGATGCCCGCTCCTTCGGGGTGCGGCGCGGTGATGTGGTAAGCATCGGAGGACATTCCACCGCCGATGACCTCTCCGTAAATTTTCGCGCCCCGTTTCCGGGCGTGTTCGTACTCTTCCAGGATCAGCGCGCCGGCGCCTTCGCCCAGCACGAAGCCGTCGCGGTCTTTGTCATAGGGACGGGAGGCGGTTTCCGGTGAGTCATTTCTTTCAGACAAAGCTCTGAGCGCATTAAATCCTCCGACGCCCGCCTCGCATACGGCAGCTTCCGAACCGCCCGACACGATGATGTCGGCCTTTCCCAGCCGGATGAATGTGAAGGCGTCGTACAGTGCGTTGGTAGAGGAAGCGCAGGCAGACACCGTGACGTAGTTGGGGCCGCGAAAACCGTACTTGATCGAGATGTGACCGGCGCTAAGGTCAGGGATCATTTTCGGTATAAAGAAGGGATTGAACCGGGGTGTTCCATCACCCTTTGCATACGATTTGACTTCTTCCTGGAAGGTGAGCAGCCCGCCGATGCCGGAGCCCCAGATCACACCGACCCGGTTAGGATCAAAGCCGTCAACGGGTAATTTTGAATCTTTTACGGCTTCATCGACGGCCACCATCGCGTACTGCGCAAAGGGATCCATTTTCCTGGCTTCCTTGCGGTCCATGAAGTTACCGACGTCGAAATTCTTGACTTCGCAGGCAAATTTGGTTTTGAATTGAGCAGGGTTGAAACGCGTAATCGGGGCGGCGCCACTAACTCCCTTTTTTAACCCTTCCCAGTACTGCTGAAGGGTGTTCCCGATAGGGGTGAGTGCACCAAGTCCAGTAACGACTACTCGCTTCAAAATCATGTTCTAGTGTGTGAGAATGTAGAAGGGCGGTTATCAATTATTTCTTTACATTTTGTTCCAGGTAGGAGATCGCCTGCCCTACTGTTGAGATATTTTCTGCCTGATCATCCGGAATCGAAATGTTGAATTCTTTTTCGAATTCCATGATAAGTTCTACAGTATCGAGGGAATCGGCGCCAAGGTCATTGGTGAAGCTGGCTTCAGGAGTAACCTCCGACTCTTCCACACCTAATTTTTCAATAATGATCTGCTTTACTTTTTGTGCAATTTCAGACATGTTTTTTCTGTTTAGAGATTTAAAAATCTCTGCAAAGAAAGAGATTTACGGCAATATTGTCAAACTTTTTTGATCTTGCCCAATTGTAGGGAAAACGGGTGTTTTCGGTGTAAAAATGAAGAAAAGCAAGCTGGTCATCGACTATGATTTTGACTTCAGCCTCTGGGGTATCACTACAGCTGCCCGCGGTTACAAGCTCGCCTGGGACCTCAACGAACACCTTGGCATACGGTTGGTGAAACAGCCGGACCTGCTCGTCGGCTTTAAAAACAACGGCGAAAAACCCTTTTCCTTCTATTCCTATGAGACGCCGCTCAATCGTTTGAAATTATTTAAAAACAGACCTTCCGATCAGGATTCCGGAAAGTATTTCCTCATACCTGAGTTTCCTCACTTTGATTTTATAATTTTGGCCGCCATGGAAGAACAGCACAGCAAGCAACTGGTTCACACGATCCGATCCATACCCTCGGTGGAACTGATCGCTTCCATTCCCCTGCATGATCTAAAGTCAAAGTCCAACTTCATCTTTTAACATCATGCCCGTTCCTGAATTTCATTCTCAACAACATTACGTTATATCCTGAACCTTATGTTTGAAAAATCTTCCTTTAACAAAACCAAGATCGTGGCGACCGTCGGCCCCGCCTCCAATTCAAAAGATATGTTGCGCGCCCTGATACGGGAGGGGGTAGACGTCTTCCGGCTGAACTTTTCCCATGGCTCGCACGAGGACCATTTAAAGGTAGTGGAATACGTAAGAGAGCTTAACAAAGAGTTGGGTTGTACCGTATCGCTGCTGCAGGATCTGCAGGGTCCCAAGATCAGGGTACAGGAAGTTCAGCCCGAAACGGTGATCGAAAGAGGGCAGGAGCTCAACATCACCACCCGCCAGCTGCTCGGCAATAAGGAAGTTGTCAGCACGTCGTACACCTTTCTGCCCAAGGACGTCAAGTATGGCGACATGATCCTTATTGACGATGGCAAGATCGAGCTGAAGGTGAAAGAAGTGCGCGAAGCGGAAGTCATTACAGAAGTGATCTACGGAGGACCGCTCAAATCCAGGAAAGGAATCAACCTCCCCTTTACCAAAGTGTCAGCGCCTTCCCTCACGGAAAAAGATCTCGAGGATCTTGACTTTGGTATCAAGCACAACCTGGACTGGATCGCCCTTTCCTTCGTGAGAAAGGCGTCCGATATCAAGGCGTTGCGGGAAATACTCGATTCGCATCAATCCACCTCGCGCATCGTCGCGAAAATCGAAAAGCCCGAAGCGCTCAATAATATCGATGAGATCATCGCCGCCACCGATGCGGTGATGGTTGCCCGCGGCGACCTCGGCGTCGAGATCTGGCTCGAAGAAGTACCGATGGTTCAGAAGATGCTGGTTGAAAAGTGCAACAAGGCGGGTAAACCCGTCATCGTCGCTACGCAGATGATGGAGAGCATGATCGAGAACCCCAGGCCTACACGTGCCGAAACGAACGACGTCGCCAATGCCGTCATGGACGGGGCCGACGCGCTGATGCTCTCTGCCGAAACGGCGGCGGGCAAATATCCCCTGGAAGTCATCCGCTCGATGGTGCGCACCATTTCGTCCGTCGAGAAGAATCCCGGCATCTATTATAAATTCCGCGATCTCAACCCGGAAACGTCGGCCTATATGAACGACAGCCTTGTGCTGGCCGCCTGTAAACTGGCCAAAGACGTCGGGGCCAAAGCAATTGTCGGCATGACCTCTTCCGGCTATACGGCTTATAAGTCGTCTTCCCACCGGCCCAACGCAAATATTTTTGTCTTCACCGGAAACAGGACGCTCATCAACAAGATGAACCTGGTCTGGGGTACACGGGCGTATCACTATGACAAGACGGATTCTACCGACGAAACCATCTCCGACGTGGAGCAAATCCTTAAACGCGAAGGCCACGTGAAATCCGGCGACATCTTTATCTTCCTGGCCAGCATGCCCATCCAGGAGAAAGCGCGAACAAATACCCTGAAGATTAACGTCGTGAAGTAAAACTTGTGCTCAACGGCAGCCTGCAAGATTCCTGCTGAATAACGTTTTCAGCAAGCTGCGCCACCATTGACAATAGAGTCTGGACGCCGCACACACCGGTCAACCTACCATAGCGGAAGTTCGTAACCGGTCTCACAAAAATACCTGATGTGCATTGGATCCATATTTTGAGCTAAATATGTGGAGTGTTATTCCATAACTTCAGCTAAATATATGAATTCCCTCACTAACAAAAATCATATAAGGCTGAAGATCAATTAGTTATGAGTGGCCGTCTTCCCGCCTTGGAGCGACCAGCAGCACGTCTTCCCTCTCGACGACAACAGTTCCCGGAGGGTCGCCCTTTCTCTTCCGGACGAACTTCTTCGGAGTCACCACCACCGGGCACAGCGCTTCATTTTTACGCTTCGAGCCGGCAGCGGCAAGCGAGGCGGCATATTCGACAACATCTCTCGGAAAGTTTTTGCCCGGCTGGTGCTTGATGAGCACATGCGATCCCGCCACATCTTTCGCATGCAGCCACAAGTCATCCTTGTGACTGTATTTAAGTGTGAGCAAGTCATTCTGCTGTGCGCTCTTTCCCACCCAGATCCGGAAATCCCGGAAGACGAATTCCCGGTAAGGCAAAGCGGCCCCGGCTTTTCTTTTCTCCTCCCCGGGGTTGACGACCTCTGTGAAATTCCGGAGAGATTTCAGGTCAGTCATCGACTCCGCCTGCCCGATTTTTTCCTTCAGGAGCCGGATTTCATCTTCTTTCTGGCGGATGGAAGTCTCCAGTTTTTCGATCTCGATGTGCTGATTCTTCGCTTTTTTATAAAACATCTCCGCGTTCTTCTGAGGGCTGAGATCTCTTTTAAGTTTGATCTCCATGGGTGCATTGCCGGAATAGAAATTATCAAGGAGTACGTTGTCCGCATGTTCCGGAATGGAATGAAGATTTGCCATGATGAGATCCGCCCAGACCCTGTAGTGCTGATCGTTTCGGAGTTGCGAGAGCCGCGCGGAATTCTTTTCGCAGTAGTGGCGTCCCGCCGCGATCTTTGACCGGAGGGAATGAAGCAGTTGGGTCTTTTCCTTTTCAACCGCGTAATCCTGCGTGATGGTATAATAGAACTCGTTCGCCGCCTCCACGGGGTTCCCGAAAGTTTTATGGATGAGCCCGGTCTTTACAAGCGAGAGAACTGGTTTGCCGCCGATGACGGAGATGTAGTAACGGGGAGCGTCCAGTTCGCGCAGTACTGACTGAAGGGTTTCCCACTGGCCCGCCTCAGGTTTCAGAAAGAAGTCCTGACCTTCAAGGTACTTCCAGACCACTTTGCCGAACGTGAAATAAACGGATCTGAGCTCGTGAATGTGTTGCCTGAAGTGGTCGTAACTCCAGTCGATCTGCCGGTCCAGGTCATCGGGCTTTAGTTCGAGGTCTGCCGTGAGGTTCTTCCTGAATATGCCGGCGGGAGTCGCATGGTGGAGGACGACGATGTTCGACCGGCTGCCGTGCATTTTGAAAAGCACCTCGCGATCGTCTGAGAGCCGGATCGAGAAGCTCCTCTCATTGTTAAACTGGCGCACGCCCGACACGGTTTGGCCGACAAGCTCCGGGAAAAGGTCAACGCTGTTTTTTCGCGCCCGTTGAAAGCTGTCAGGGAAAGAAAGGCAGCTCAGGCCCGGCTGCAGACTTGCCTTTACAAAAAATGACCGGTGGTCTGTCTCAAAACGAATGATCAGCTCGTCCTTGCTCTGGCTGAAACATTCGGAGACAACAGCGCTCTTCAGCGTCGATCCAAGTGTTGCGCTCAACTGCCGTAGGAAATAGAAATTGTTATGCACTCAGGTGTTGACGTGTCGTCATGCTCGTTTGTTCATGTGCTCCTGTCGATCAGCGGTCACCGATCTGGAGGCCATCAAAAGCCAAAGATACGCGATCGGGAAGTTCCTTTTCTACATCAGCGTGGAGGCCGAGCTTGTGGCTGACGTGCGTAAAATACGTTTGTCTTGGGTTGATGGTTTCCACCATCTGGAGGGCTTCGGAAAGGTTAAAGTGAGAGACATGCTGCTCGCGCTGAAGGGCGTTCAGCACGAGGATCTCGGTACCCTTCAGGCGCTCGATGGTTGCCGGTGGAATATAGTTCGCATCGGTGATGTAGCTGAAATTTCCAACGCGAAAGCCGAGTACCGGCATTTTAAGGTGCATCACCGGAAGGGGCAGGAATGATATCCCGTTGACGGTAAAGGCTTCGCCATCGATCTCGTTCAGTGAGAGGCGTGGAATGCCGGGATAGAATTCGCTGCCAAAGGCATAGGCGTACTCCACTTTAAGCTGTTCGAGAACGTTCTTCGTGCCGTACACGGGCATGTCCATTTCCTGCATGAAGTTATATGCCCGCACGTCATCGAGTCCCGCGGTGTGGTCGCGGTGGGCGTGCGTGAAGATGACGGCATCAATCCGCCTTACCTGTTCGCGCAGCATTTGTTGCCTGAAATCGGGCCCCGTGTCGATAACGAAGTTGCGGCCGCTGATGTCGATGAGAATGGAAGTTCGCAACCGCTTGTCGCGGAAGTCAACGGAGCGGCACACCTCACACGTGCAGCCAATTACTGGCACACCCTGCGAGGTTCCGGTGCCCAGGAAGGTGACTTTCAAGCCGCTGCGGATTGTCGGGAGAGCTCTTCGAAAAGTTTCTGGCTCTTTTCACTGAAGCGTGTGCTGTCAAGGGTCACCGAGCGCAAAATGTCCAGCAACGCGTTGATCTTTCCTTCGGTGGGATAGAATTTGTTTACGATAATGATCTTCTGCTCTTTCAACACGCAGAACCCGGATTTGAAATTCCCTTTTTCATAACGAAGGGTATAGTCCGATTCGGCGATTAGATCTTCCAGTTTCGTCAGGAATTGATGGGTGTACTTAATCATATCGTTCTGTCTTCCCTGCAAAGATAAGCGATATTTGCGATTTATTCCCTGTTTCACTGCCGGTTATAAAGGCTTCAGCAAAGTTTTTAAATTGCGGCCGCGATGTCGGGCAGAACGTTAATTGTCGTGGGTGGACCAACCGCGGTTGGAAAGACGGCTGTCGCCATACAGCTGGCGGAGCATTTCAATGCCGCGATTGTGTCGGCTGATTCCAGGCAGATCTACCGCGAGATGGTGGTGGGCACGGCCAAGCCATCGGCGGCGGAACGGGCGCGGGTGCCGCATTATTTTGTTGATACCCATACCGTTGCGGAAAGCTACGACGCGGCCACCTATGCCGCAGACGCGCGGAAGGTTATTGACGACCTTCTCCGCGAGAGCGACCATGTCATTCTTTGCGGCGGATCGGGCCTCTACATACGAGGGGTCTGTGAAGGCTTTGATGACATTCCAGCGATCCCGGAAGAAATCCGGCAGGAGCTCGTCGGGAACTACGAGCGGAAAGGATTAGCGTGGCTGCAGGAGGAAATGCGCAGGCTGGACCCGGAAGGGTTCGAGGCCATCGACTGGAAGAACCCGCATCGGCTCATGCGGGCGCTGGAAGTAAAAATACACACCGGTGAATCCATTTTTGCCTACAGGCAGAAAAAGAAAATTGCGCATCCCTTCCGGATCGTCAAGATCGGCCTTGACCTTCCGCGCGAAGCACTCTACAAGCGCATCGATGCCCGGATGGACGACATGATCGCCGCCGGATTGTTCGAGGAGGCCCACAGTCTTTACCCGATGCGGCACCACAATGCGCTGCAGACGGTGGGCTACCAGGAGATCTTCGCCTTCATGGATCATGCCTATGATCTTGCGGAATGCGTACGACTGCTGAAAAGGAATTCCCGTAGGTACGCGAAACGCCAGCTTACGTGGTTCAAAAAAGATCCGGAGTTCAAATGGTTTTCCCCCGATGATTTGCAGGGCATGATCCGGTTCGTGGAGGAGGCGACGAATGAGGAAAGGGGAAACACAAATGAAGAATGAGAGACTGAGAACCGCCGTACGGATTCGCATGAGAACGTCGGGCGGGGCGGGCGGATGTCCCGGCGCGTCGCGTTAAGGAGGATGTGCCGGAGAGGGTGGTCATTGAAGCCGGCGAGTAAGAACCCGACCATTTGATGAAGAAAGTATTGATCATAACGTATTACTGGCCGCCGAGCGGGGGAAGCGGTGTCCAACGGTGGCTGAAGTTCGTGAAGTATCTGCCTGCCTATGGATGGGAGCCTCACGTGTTTACACCGGAGAACCCGTCCTTTGCCGTCAGGGATCTTTCGCTGGAAAAAGATGTTCCCCCTGAAGCGGAGGTCATCCGGTTTCCCATCTGGGAGCCCTACGATATTTTTTTTAGAATGTCCGGATGGCTTGGTATCAAAAAGAAAGCGCGTGACCCCCGACTGGTGACCCTGAAGAACAGGTCGCCTTTCCACAGCGTCAGTGCCTGGATACGCGGCAATCTCTTCGTTCCGGATCCGCGGAGGTTCTGGATACGGCCCGCTGTCAGCTTTCTCTCCGGCTACCTGGCCGATAATGGAATTGAAACCGTTATCACTTCAGGTCCGCCGCATAGCCTGCATCTCATCGGGCTCAG
>DASVOT010000866.1:0-17464 GCA_036383235.1 Chryseosolibacter sp. | reverse complement strand
GAGGAGGAGTTGCTCGGCATGCTGGAAGAATGGTTTGAATTGAACAGTTACATCAAGATTGGAAACAACGGTGTGGTTACCCTCATGTCGCCGAACCCTGAATTCGGGTCGAATGTGAAGACATCCATGCCGATGATCCTGGCCGACGAACTCGACGTCGACTGGAAGAACGTGATGGTGGAGCAGGCTGATTTCTATCCCGAGCGTTACGAAAGACAGTTCACCGGTGGAAGCCAGGGGATCCGGCAAGGCTGGAAACCCCTGCGGACCGCAGGAGCCACCGCTCGACAGATGCTGGTCGACGCCGCCGCAAAGCAATGGGGCGTGCCGGCGAAAGAGATTACGACACGAGCCGGGATACTTTACCACAAGGCGACAGGGAAAGAAGCGGGGTACGGTGAAATGGCGTCAGCCGCCGCGGGTATGCCCGTACCCGCGGAAGTCACAACCAAGGAGGTCGCAGATTTCAAAATCATCGGCACATCGAGAAAGAATGTGGAAGGAAAAAATATTGTGACGGGAAAACCACTTTTCGGAATTGATCACAAGGAAGACGGAATGCTCATCGCAATGACCGTTCATCCGCCTTTCGGAATGATGATCAAGTCGATTGACGATTCCGCCGTCAGGTCAATGCCCGGCATACGAGAAGTCTTTACGATCAAGACACTGACCGAGGAATACGAACGGAATGGGTTTGATACAACAAGTTTTATCGAGCTGGCCGTCGTGGTCGGAAACACTACCTGGGAGGTCATGAATGCCAAAAAGGCGTTGAAGGTAGAATTCGAACTGATGCCGGAGTACACCGTCACCATGCAGCAGCGGGGACGCGGGAAGGTGACTGCAATCATGCCGAAAGGTTTGGAAAGTACGGAGGGCCACCGGGCTGAAATGGACAAAGCCTCAAAAAGGAAAGGTGATATCCTTCGCAAAGACGGAGATCCGGAGGCTGCGTTCAAATCGGCGGCAAAGGTGCTTGAACGAACCTACACCGCCCCCCACCTGGCGCACAACACGATGGAGCCAGTAAACTGCTTTGCGAATGTCACTGATGGCAAAGCGGAGATCTACGGGCCTATACAAGCTCCGGAGTTCATCAGGCATACGCTATCGGCTCGACTGGGAATTCCGATGGAAAATATTCACATCAGGCTTGCCCGGATGGGCGGAGGGTTCGGACAGAGAGCCTACGGTCACCACCTGATTGAGGCTGCCGTTATTTCGCAAAAGATCAAAGTTCCCGTAAAACTGATCTACACCAGGGAGGATGATATGACTTATGGTATCTATCGTCCCACCTATACGGCCACGTACAGGGCGGCCCTTGATAAAGACAACAACCTCATCGCTTTTCATGTCAAAGGCGGCGGCATCCCGGAACATCCGATACATCCCAACCGGTTTCCTGCCGGAGCCGTCGACAACTATCTCGCCGAAGGCTGGGCGATACCATCGAACATCACGATCGGAGCGTTCCGCGCACCACGCTCCAACTTCAACGCAGCGGCGGAACAATCTTTTCTCGACGAGCTCGCGGAACTTGCGGGAAAAGATCCGATCGATTTCAGATTACACCTGCTGGAACGCGCCAAAGCGAATCCGGTAGGCAAAGACAACGACTATGATCCTGACCGGTATGCGGGCGTATTGAGGCTGGTGAGGGAAAAATCGAACTGGGATCGACCTCCGGCAAACGTGAGCCGAGGGGTCGCCGCTTACTTCTGTCACAACACATACGTTGCGGAGGTCGTCGATCTTAAGCTGAACCGAAATAACCCGGTAATTGAAAATGTGACCGCGGCCGTTGACTGCGGCATCGTCGTTAATCCGGATGCGGCCAGGAATATGGGAGAAGGAGGAATCATCGACGGGATCGGAAACGCTTTGTTTGGCGAGATGACATTTAAAGATGGCGTACCCGATAAGAACAACTTCCATCAATATAAAATGATCCGCCAGAAGGAATCACCCAAGTCGGTTGAAGTTCATTTTGTAAAGAATGAAGAAGAACCTACGGGACTTGGTGAGCCCCTCTTCCCTCCTGCCTTCGCCGCCGTCGCGAACGCGCTGTACAGGGCCACGGGGAAAAGGTTCTATGATCAACCATTTGCGAAGCAGATCGAGAGGATTCCTCAAAGAATGTAGATGAGAAGGGGTGCCCTGACAATTCTTCTACTGTTGCTGTCCGGCCACCTGTCTGCGCAGGAAGATGACAGGCAAATGGTTCGCCTGGCTAGATTGGTGATTGATTCAACCCACCTCAGGAGCTATCAGGCATTTCTTAAGGAAGAAATTGAAATGTCCGTTAAACTGGAGCCGGGCGTATTAACGCTATATGCCGTAAGTGAAAAAAGCAGGCCGACGCACATCACTATTCTCGAGATCTACGCGAACGAAGACGCCTACAAAAAACATATCCAGACGCCACACTTTCAGAAATACAAGAACGGCACAAAGCACATGGTGAAGTCACTTGCGCTCGTGGAGACAACGCCGCTGGTGCCTCAAATGAAAATCAAGTAACTGACGTCCAGTACAATGAATGGAGCCGGGAGGCTACCATTACTGGTTCACGCTCCCCATGAGCGCCCAAAAATCGTTCGATGTCATAGATTGCATTATGATCCGATAACGATCGTACATGAGAGATGGATAGTACCGGTAAGTTCCGATGACGACAATGGACGGCAATGAGGGTCGTCATTACAGGACATGACCACAGTGTGTGAAGGCGGTCAGATGATTTTAGACAGAGGCCAGGATCCTTGTCAAGATTGTCGCAAACTGCCTTGATTTGGTCGCAAATACCCCTCCCGTAGAAAGGCAGAACTGCTAATTTTGTTGGACACTTGACAAACAAAGCAACTATGAGCAAACTAAACGACACCCTCGCCAAACTCGAGTTCGCGCAGATCGGATGGGTGGTACCGGATATTTACGCCGCGGTAAGATTTATGGAGAAATCTTTAGGCGTCAGCTTCCCGGAGCCCTACCGTTATGACGCAGAGGATCTAAACATAAAATATTACGACAAGGTCGTGCCAAGCGACGGGTTGACCACCCAAACCTTCAACGGCGGTTCTTTCATTGAGCTCATTCAGCCACTTTCGGGTCAAAGTGTGTTCCATGACTATCTCGCAAAAAATCCCGCAGGCGGAGTGCAACATCTCGCCTTCAAATTACCGGTGAGCGGATTCGAGCAGGTTGTCAACGACCTCCTCCGACAAGGCTATTCCCTGATCGGCGAAGTAGACCATCCCATCGCGCGTATGAAATTCTTCGACACGTATAAAACGTTGGGAGTCGCAACGGAGATCATGGGAATCACACCGGAAGGGAGCAAAGCGGTCGAAAAGATGAAGAATGTTTGATTTTCGTAGCTCCCTGTTTGGTTTCTTAGAGGGCGGAGTAGAAAACCATTTCCGTCAACCAAATGATGCCCTGAGGTTCTACCTGGCGAACATTTGCGATCGCCGGCAATCAATCACACCGACATTCAACAGCTTCTACTTAAAGCTTTCGCGCTCGAGATCCATTTTCTCTCCTGTCGCACGCTGGCTGGCAGCGACTGAGAGATTCGTGGCTGTTCTTCTGTTTTCGGCTACCGGTTCACCTTCCGCCATGATCGCCATAAAGCGTTCAATATCATAGATTGCGTTATGAGCCGAAGGTGACAATCTGGTAAGGATGAGATCAAATCCATGATCGGTTTGTGGCAAGAGGTGCATCACAACGGGGACTCCCGCATCCTTCAAACGCGCATGCAATTCGCGGATTGCTTTTACGGGAGCCAGAATGTCCTGTTTGCCGTGAAGAATGAAGGTGGCAGGACAATCTTTATGCACATGAGAGATGGGCGAGAACAACGCATACGCCCCCGGTTTGTCTTCAGGCCGGCCGCCGATGATGGGTATCAGTCTGCCAGTTTCAGCATCCTTATCAAACCCAAGACGATGAAAATCTTTTCCCATTCTCTTCCGGATCCACGATGGCATGCCACCCGGCTTTTTTTCCTTCGGCGATAATGGTGAAGCGGAAATTAAATGCTGACAGTTGTGGTAGTAGGTAGCCGCGAGGTCGCTCTGTCCGTAGCATGATATCACCCCCCAAACGTGAAGGTCAGCCTGTTGCAGATCCGGTGGCGTGAGCTGCTTGCCCGTCGCGGTATAAGCGGCGAGCATTCCCACATGAGCGCCTGCTGACCCTCCGCCGATGAGAATTCTTTCAGGATTTACTCCATAAGTCTTCGCATTGACTTTCATCCACGCGATAGCGCGCTTTGCATCATGCACCATGCCGGTAAAATCGGTTTCAGGAAAGAGCCTGTAGGCCACATCCATGATCACGTGCCCCTGGGAAGCAAGATGCCTGAATAGTGGTCTGGTTCCAAAATCTTTGTCCAACATCGTCCACGCGCTGCCGTGCAGGTAAATAAAAACAAGACCGGAATGGTCCCGGCCTGCCGGCGGTTGCCACATGTCGCATAAAAGCGCCCGCCCGGTTTCCGGAATGATGTAGAACGGTATATCCTGCTCAAATACTGGCGACGGCGACTTCGGAAGCCAGAAGACATAGCGCCTGGAAAGAAACAGGGACTTTCTCTCAGCGGCGATCCGCTTGTACCAGTCTGCACCAAAACAGCTTTCAAGATTGGTGGAGGCATCCGGCCCACGCGTAATCTGAACAATGTGAAAAAAATATAGAATGACACTGCAGGCACCGATTATTATAGTCGCGGTTGAATGAAAGATGAAACCGCTTATCGCAACGAATAATCCAAGGAGAAGCAATAATGGCGAGACAGCGGAAGTAAACGCCTTTATCAGCCAGACCAGGGCCGTCGTTGGTTGCTTCAGCGTGAGTAACGCAAACCGTGACATCAGTACATTAACCGACGCAAACGTGATCAGCAGAATTTCTTTCATATCCGGCAAGTTTATTGCAGTCTTCATCTTGAGCTCCGTCAGATATGCATCAATGCATGAACGATTGCTGGTCCCTGCATACCTGACCTTCTCAGATGGGCAGGCAAGTTCTGATAACCCTAATGGTCCGGCAATGATGGTCGTCACTGTGAGACATGATGAACAGCGTCGAGGGGTTCAGGATGAGGCCGGGTGAGCGGGAATACCTTGCTTGTTTTGATTGAATAAACGACCAAGCTCTTGCTATGCCTTCAATAAAAATTTGCCGCTCAATTCTTAAGGACAATCCGTTCGCAGGGAATTAAGGCAGAATCAAGCGTTTACTCATTCTTCAGACTTTGGGTCGGACTGATCCTGGCGGCCTTCAGTGTCTGCAACGCCACGGTGAACCAGGCAATAAAGAGGGCAAGAAGTCCGGGTCCGGCAAAAAACCACCATTGCAGGTCGATCCTGTAGGCGAAGTTATCGAGCCAGTTTTTCGTTATATAATAGCCGGCAGGCAAGGCAACAACGATCGCCACCGCTACCATTTTTGTGAAATCGCCGGACAGCAGGCGGACGATCCCAAGCTCGCTGGATCCAAGTATCTTGCGGATACCGATCTCTTTCAACCTCCTCTCGGTGGTGAAGGCGACCAGGCCAAAAAGGCCGAGACATGAAATCAGGATTGCAAATCCGGCAAAGTACCGGGATAAGATGGACACACGCTGCTCCGCTGCGTATTGAGCCTGATATGCTTCATCGAGAAACTGGTACGCGAACGGGAATCCGGGATTATACGCCTGATAAAAATTTTGCAGGCGATCAATGATCTCCTTTTCCCGCCCCGCTTCAAGTTTAACCATGATTTTACGGGTCCACGATGGGCGCAACACGAAGAACAGCGGATTGACCTCCTCGTGGAGCGAAGCAAAATGAAAGTTCTTTGTCACACCAATGATCTCAAGGCTGGAGCCCTGAATCGTGATCATCTTGCCGATCGGATCCTCAAGCCCCATGGCTTCAATAGCAGCCTGATTGAATATGATCTTCGAATCTTCCGAGCCAAAATCCCTGGAATAGCTCCGCCCAGCCGCCATTTGGATACCGAGCGTTTCAATCATGTCGTAGCTAACCGGTCGCATTTCAAACACAATTCTGTCATCCGCTTTCTTTCCTTCCCAATTGTCAATAGAAAAGGTGTTAAGACCGGAGCCTACGATATTCTGTCCGATACTCGATGCATTGACGATTCCCGGCATGCTCCGTATCTCCGAAAGGAAAGTCTCCAGATCCTGAGCTACCCTTCCTTCAATGTCAAAATACAGGATGTTGTCTTTCTCATAACCCAGATTTTTCGTCTGAACAAATGCGATCTGCTTGTATACCACCAAAACGCCAACAGCCAGTATGATCGAGAGTGTGAATTGAAATATCACCAATCCTTTTCGCGCCCATACCTCGCCTACAAACCTGTTGACTTTGCCTTTCATCACCGTCGCGGGACTGACCCCTGAAAGATACAAGGCCGGATAACTGCCGGCGATCAGCCCGGTAATTAACGTGATACCCAGGACGGATAACACAAGGTTGAGATCAAAGCCCAGCGACAAGTTCTTTCCTGTAAGCTCAGTGAACCGGGGAAGGAATAGTTCAACCAGCAGGATGGCCACCACCAGCGATAGAAATGCCATCGCCATGGATTCACTAAAGTATTGATGGATCAATGTTTTACGACCGGCTCCCAATGTTTTCTTCACTCCCACCTCCTTGAGTCTGCCAGAGGCTTTCGCCGTGGAGAGGTTCATGAAGTTGATACAGGCAATGAGCAGGATGAAAATAGCGATGACAGAAAACAGTCTCACGTATTCGATCCTGCCTCCTGCCCGCACGCCATTCTCATAGTTCCCGTAGAGGTATGGTTCTGAATAGGGCCTCGTCGTCAGCACCCGGAGGGAATCGCCGGTCCTGCTATTGACCAAACCGGCAATCTTCGCGTTAAACTTTCGGACGTCACTGCCCTCTTTAAGCACTACATAAACGGCGGCGCTGTTGTAACGCCAGTTCAATGCGTTGGGATTGATTTTCTTAAATTCTTCATAAGACAATGCAAAATCAAACTGCATTGAAGAATTCGGCGGCGTTTCCTTGAAAACACCGGAGACCATGTATGGCTTCTCATGCTGAAGTTCCACGGATTTACCAACCACATTTTCGCTCGTATTGAATAATTTCGTCGCCAGCTCTTCGGAGATTACGACACCGCTTTTGCCGGCCAGCACTTGGTCTTTATCTCCCTGCATGAGCCCATAGGAGAACATATTGAAAAAATCCTTCGTTGCATAGAGGCCCCTGGCCTTAATATTTTTGTCTCCGACGGAAAGTATTTTATCCTCTCTTAAAAGTCTATCCGATACCACGTATTCCACCTCGGGCATGCTTTCTTCAATGGTCTCTCCAAGGAGCCCGGCGGTATGGGGAACAATCTCGGTTTTATTGTTCACTTGCACGCGTTCGACCACTTGAAAGAGACGGCTATCGTTTTCATGGAACTTATCAAATCTCAATTCGTCACTCACCCATAAGTAAATCAACAGCGCGCTGGCCAGCCCGGTGGAGAGACCTGTCAGATTGATGAAAAAGGTTGTTTTAAATCTCTTGAAGGTCCGGTAGATCAATAGGAGGTTGTGTCTGACCATAACGATAGGGATTGTTCCACGCGGCAGGTCAACAAAGATTAAACCAAACGAAGCAGTGGCGCCAATTGACAAGGCAAACGGATCATTCCCGTTTACACTGTTCAATAATGTACTTGTTTGAGTCCGGTAGTGGACAATAAATCGTGCAGGCAGTGGCTTTGATCGGCAGCGGCGCCAGGTGATCAGAAAGTCTAGGGTGAGGTGAACGGAGCGATAAACCGTCAAGATTCGCAAGAAACCTGCGAGGTTGGCTTGACTGATCCGTGCTACCTGACAAACCCTGTAGCCCATGCGGCGAAAGAGAGCCACGCTGCTGTGCCGGATACAAGCAGCCTGACCGGATGAGAGATGATCAGCAACAATCCGCCCCGCAGAGTAACGCGATGAAGTTTTTTTCGCGATTTGAAATCCCAGATGGCCAGGGCGACAACAAAGAGGTCCGTGATGCCAAAATACGCCAGGGGGCCGAGGCTGCTGATGACTGGCCAGCGCGCAATGGCTGCGGTGATGAGATTCAGGGTAGCCAGTACCATCCAACGCTTGTGGCTTTGCGGGTTATGCCTCGCGAGATAAGCCATTAACACAAAGGAGGAGAAAAGGACCATGTCAAACAAAGGAATCGCGAGGAACGAAAGTCCGGGGACAGGAATACCGACAAAGCCTGTGGGACGGGCTGCCGCATAGAGGGCACCGAGGGTTCCAAGGATCACCATACCAATTGCCAGGAACATTCCGAGCAGACCGATGTTCCGATGCACCTGCACGCTCCCGCGGCTGATGAGTGTCACTTGCAGGATAAACAACAGGATCCACAATGTGAAAAGCGCGCCGTGTATGTAGAAGATCGGCTCCGATGGAGAGGGGTGTCCGGGAAATAGCGGTCGAAGAAAGAAACTTCGTCCGAAGCCGACGAAGACAACGAAAAATATTGTAATAGCCATCCCCGTATAAAATCTGCGTTCGGAAACGGCAGGATGTGCGGTAATAGATGTGGTTTGCATGAAAGTGGGGTTCAAGGTTCAGGGAAAACAGTACAGTCGAAACTTACAGCCGCTATAGGCATACCGCCCTGAATGCATCTTGACTGTTAAAGGCTTCAATGCGGTAAGCGAGGTCTCCGGCAATTTGAATCTACGTCTATTTCCCCGAAAGCCAAAACGATAACCTCAAGATCTGCGAAGGCCTGAGCGTCGTGTGAACTTCCATCATCCCTTCATTTCCCCTCCGTCACCCGCTCGATCACCCGGAGCCAGTTCAGCCCGAGGATCTTTTTGATCCGCTCATCGCTGTAGCCAAGCTTTTGCATGGCGAGGGTGATCTGCGGATAATCACTGATGTCCCTGATCTCGCGCGGCAGCTCGGGACCACCATCAAAGTCGGAACCGAGAGCGATGTGGTCATCGCCCACCAGGTTCACTCCATAGTCGATCACTTTCGCCAGCTGATCCACATGCATCCAATACTCGTCGGGGATGGTCCCCCTGAAATTCAGCGGAACATCTTTCACGAGCTCGTTGTCTACATCTTCGATGGTTTGTGCGGTGACCTGCGACATAAAGATCCTCGGGGTGGCAGGTTGAGGAACCGGTTGTGACCTGACGGGATTGTTCGGTTTCTGCCACTCCCAGTATTTAGGATTGTTAAACAGGCTGCCGAAATGAACACCGATGACGCCTCCCTTTGCGGCGATGGCTTTCGCGGCTTCATCCGTGATGCAGCGGGGATGGTCGACTATTTTGTAAAAGCCCCCGTGACTGTAAATTACAGGGTGACGGCTTGCTGTCACCGACTGAAGAATGGCGTCGTTGGATGCGTGGGCGACATTGATGACCATGCCCAGATCATTCATCTCTTTGATGACAGCCTTTCCGTGATCATTGATACCACCCCAGGTATACACGTCGTTGCAGGCATCGATAAACGCGTTTGTTGTATTGTGGGCGGTCAGCTGCATGGAGCGCAGGCCGAGGCGGTACAGCGCGCGCAGCAGGTTCAGGTCGCCATGAAGATCGTAACCGCCTTCCAGATCGAGGAATGCTGCGATCTTTCCGCTCTTGTTGATCCGTCGGATGTCTGAAGCGTTCAGCGCCAGCTCAATGGCGTTATGATTTTTCTTTATCTGGTCCAGCGCCAGCTCCACCACGCGAAAAGTGTTCTTGATCTCGAACCTTCCGGGATAGTAGTTTTCAGGAGTGTATACCGAGAAGAACATCGCGTCCACGCCACCTTGTTTTGCCCTGGGGAGATCGACGTTCCCATCCGGATATCGCTGACCGATATCGGTTTTCATCAGCAGCTCCCGCGTCATCACGTGGATATGTCCGTCCATGACAAATGCGTCGCGATGCAGGTCGGGCATCGCCTTATGCGGAGGATTCAAAGGAAGAGTTCTTCCTCCGACGGGAGCGGATAACAACGATTGTATGGGAAGAAGAGTGCCGCCTATTGGTAAAAGTGATAACCGCTTAATAATATCCCTGCGCCTCATGACTTTGATTAACTATGATTACCGTGATTGACTATGATTAATGTGATTAAAATGATTAATATGATTAGTGAGTTCTGGGACCATCGACATATCAGTTTTCAAAGCCCCTTATGTACGGCCTGTCGGGGGGCCGCGCACCCGTGCTGAACTGCGGACCCCGTGTACACTTGTACCGGATGTTCATGAACGGCGTCTCCAGGCGGCGTCCGACGGCGGAATAACGGCCGTTCTCCCAGTTTGAGTCCATGGTGTACGACACAATTCCTGTCGACAGCAGTAGTCGCTCTGCATTGAACGGTTCTTTTCCGGTCACCATCATTTCGGTGATCCAGTGCGGCAGGGAGTTGGAGGCGTGGTACTGCGAGAAGGGGCCAGGCCAGCCGAGCATAGAAATGATTGCCGGATCTTTACGACCTTCGATCTCGCCGGCGTACGTCCATCCGACATCCCGCGCCGAATATACCGCCGCCTTTGTGCCGTCATTGTACTCGACTATACAAACGTTTGGTTTGTCTATTTCCTGGAAGTGCCCTGGTTTGAGGTCAAAGTTTTTACGCACAGATTCAAGCAGGCGGGCTGCCCAGGGATTTTGTTCCGTCCACTTCCAGGTTTCGGGTCCCCGGATCGATTGCACTGCTTTGACGCCTGTCTCGCTCCCCTTGCGGCGTTCCACAAAGGCCTGTAACACATCAACGCAATGGAACAGCGCGCCCTCATCCGGGGCACCTCCCAGGACGACCGACGCCTTTATTGGCGTGTCCAGATCAAGTTCGATCTCGGGCTTGCGGAAGTAGGTGGGTATCGAGGAACCTCCGGTCAATGGAAAGTTCAACTCGCGCGATTTGTCAAACATCCATTTGGCTTCGTCCCAGTTATAAGAGTAGTGTTTGTCATTGAAGACAGGTACCGAGCGCTTGCTGTCCTCGAAAACACGGATCACCTGCTGATAGATCCACCAGCGCGGCAACATCCACTGGCCTTTGAGATTGGTCGGGTAGTTTCCGTGTTCCCCGACGATGACAACGCCATCTACCGCGAGTTCCTTCCCTCCCAGTGTGACCGCTTCGCCGACCGTCTTGAAGATGGGAATGTTTTTCGATTTACAGACTTTCTGACCGAGGCCGCTTTCCTGGAGCTGATGGATGTAAACCGACACAACATCCACTCGTGAGGGAGTGTGAGCGCCTTGCCACCAATAACCGTCCAGCAGCTTGGTGATGATCCAGTCAGCGTGAGAATTGGGAGCAGCCCAATAGGTAACGAGGCAGGCGATGCGGGGCCTTTTTTGCAGAGGCCGGGGTTCAGCTTTGGCTGAGGTGCCGGTCAACGATGCCAGGCCCGCCACCGCAGCTATTCCAATCATTTCGCGCCGCGTCAGGAGTGACTTCAACTCCGCAGTATGAGCAAGCGGAAATGAATCCGTCACCGGGGCTGCAATCTCATTTTTTTCATTTGCCATATTTACAATTTCAGGTATTCCGGGGAAGTAAATTAACGAAATCTTTTGGAGTTACGCCGCCCCTTGTTGAGGCGCGCGATCCTTTGGAGGGGATGCCTGTCGTGCGTGGGTTTAATCATCCAAAAAAATCAGATTCCCGATCACATTTTTTTCAAACCTCCGCCCATTCCGCGGACAATCCGTGATCCTAATCCGTGACCCGCAGTGCCTCAACCGGGTTTGCATTTACTGCTTTCACCAGCCGAAAGCTCATGGGAAGGACTGCCATCAGCAACGTGAGCATCGCGGACGCGATGACCGTTTCCACTCCAACATCGATCCGGTAGGCGAAGTTATCAAGCCACCTGTTCGCGACGTACCAGCCGCAAACTCCGCCCACGATCGAAGCAAATCCGATAATAATAAAAATATCCTTTGACAATAATTGCAACAGGTGAGCAAAAGGGGCTCCCACCACTTTGCGAATGCCGATCTCCCTGGTTTTCTCCTTGATCGAAAAGGATATCAACCCGAAAATTCCAAGGCATGAAATGAACAGAGCGATGGACGAAAAGTAGTTCAGGCTCTCTCCCAACCTTTGGTCCTTCCTGTACATTTTCCCCAGCTGTTCGTCGAGGAAGCCATACTTCAACGCGGTGTTGTTTGTAAACCTGGCCCAAGTTTTCTGTATGTAGCCGATGGTTTGGGGGATGTTCGCCCCGCTGATCTTCAGGGAAAGGTAGCTAAAGCCTTCCTCGCTGGTGAATGCAATTCCAAGCGGAGTAACGGGCTTATGCAAGGACTCGAAGTGAAAATCCCTCGCGATCCCTACGACCGTGCCAAGCTTATCATCAAAGCCAAACCGCGCGCCGACCGGATTACTGAACCCCAGCGTTTTCACCGCAGCCTCGTTAAGGATGAACACGTCATTGTTCCGCGACATCCCCTCTTCAAACTTCCGGCCCTGGACGATATCGATCCCGTATAGCGTCAGGAATTCCTCATCTGCGTTGAGTCTGTAAAAGAAAGGCTTATCTCCTTCCGCCCGGCCTTCCCAAATGGGAATATTAGACCAGCCTATCCTGGAAGGAATGCCGGACGATCCCGCCACTCTTATAATGCCCCCATTTTTGAGCAGTTCCTGCCGCAGTGCCGCCGTCCTGTTCTTCCATGTGCCGTCCACGTCTTTATACCAAATGCCATCCAGCGAGATATACAGGATAAGATCTTTCTCAAATCCCAGGCTTTTATTGTTAGCATAGTTCAATTGCCGGTAAACGGTAATGGTGCCGATAATCAACAAAATGGAAATTGAAAACTGAATGCCAATTACGACCTTCCGGAAAAGTATCGCGCGCGGCGAAAACTTAGCGATGCCGCCTTTCAAGCCATTGATGATCTGAAGACCCGAAAGGTATAAAGCCGGGTATATTCCGGAGATCAGGGACATGAGCAGCACCACGCCAAGACCACACGCAATCATATGATGACTCCACAACGAACGAAACTGGAGCTGCTCGCCTACAAAATTGTTAAAGAGGGGAATAAGGAGCCAAACGAGACACAGCGAAACGAGATAAGAGATAAATACCAACAAGAACGATTCGCTGAAAAACTGCACGAGAAGCTGACCGCGGGTGGCGCCGGAGATCCGCCTCATTCCAATGTTCTTCGTGCGCCCGCGATAATGCGCGATGTACAGATTCATATAATTGAAAGCCGCAATGAGGAGGATTAACGCCCCGGCCGATATGAAAATAAAAACCGATCCCTTGTCACCCGAGCCGCCGATTTGCCTGTTGAAGTGAATATCTTCCAGGGGCTGAAGATGAAAAGACCAGTTCCGGCCGTTAAACCCGTCGACATCGTATTTCCTTAGCTTGGCATCCAGCGCCCGGAGGTTGACCGATCTATGCAACGTGAGATAGGTGCGGTAGCTGTTGTTCAGCCAGTTGTCGCTCAGCAAGGTGCCCCCATTCAGCGCTTCGAGCGTGCTAAAGGAAATGAGCACGTCGAATTTAAGATGCGAGTTCTCGGGAATTTCCGAAAGCACGCCCGTGATATGAAATAACTTGCCTTCATTCGTGATCAGGGTTTGTCCCATAGCATCGTCCTCACCAAAATATTTTTTTGCAAGCCTGGGTGATATCACTGCCGAATAAGGATCGCTGAAGGCCTTAGCGCTGTTGCCCCTGGCTAAGGGGAAAGTAAACATCTCAAAAAATTCCGGATCAACCACCAGTACTTCCTCGTCCACGTACTGATCGTGATTCTTCAGGGAGAAATTCCGCTCTGTGGTTCTGCACACAAGGTCGATGTCGGGAATTTCACTTTCCCAGGTTGGCTTGAGGATGTATGGAGACACAACCCACCAGTCCGAGCTGCTGCCGACCACCTGGTTTCCAGGCTGGCGCATCACCACCCGGTAAATATCCTGCGCATTCTTATGGAACTTGTCGAAGCCAAGCTCGAAATCGACGTAAAGGATGATCAGGAGGCAGCTGCTTATTCCGAGCGTAAGACCGGTAATGTTGAGGAGGGAGAAGCCACGATGGCGGGTGATGACTTTGAAAGCCGTCTTCAGTGAGTGCATGATCATTCTGGCAAAGTTTAGTTACAGACAACAACCGGTCTCAAAGATTGCGTTAGAGTGCCTGGAGCAGAGCTGAAGACGCCTCCGGCTGACTACCGGGAAAGGTGTGAAATGGTTACAGGTCACTTTCGTATTTATTCTCTGCCCCGACCCTTCTTATTGGCGAACCATCATCATGCACGCTCCGTCAGCTCTCCAATCACCCGAGCCAGTTCAGTCCAAGGAGTTTTTTGATTCGCTGATCGCTATAACCAACCTTCTGAATCGCGATGGTGATCTGCGGATCGTGGCAATTGATCACACACAACTCTTTTTCAAAAAACCTGTTAAATTCGCACTTTCGTCCCATGCACTTCAACAAGCTACTCATCCCCGTTCTCCTTCTTCCCCTGCTGAGCTTTGGGCAGAACGAACTCCAGCTGAAGACCGCCAGTGGGCACCCAATGATGTATTATATATCGCTCCCTCAGAATTGGACGCCGGAAAAATCGTGGCCGGTAGTGTTTGTCCTTGAAGCTGCCGAAAAGGAATTCAGGAAGAATGCTGCATTATTCACCGACGCAAGAGGAAGCCTGCCCTTTATTTTAGTCGCCCCGGTAAACACCAACAACGGCAACCAGGGGCGAAAGGACCCGGCAGTCTTTCCCTATTCCAAAGAAACGTGGGACTATATCGACCGCGTAGGCGATTGCCAGTTTAACGCGGACGGGATCGGACAAATCATCGCGGATGTTCAAAAGGAGTTCAATGGCGATGGGAGAATATTCCTGACCGGATTTGAGGCCGGTACGCACGATCTCTGGTCCGTCGTCTTCAATCACCCCGAATACCTGAAAGCAGCTGCGCCGGTGGCCGGGAATTACAGGGGCCGGTGCGTGGATGTCAATGCGCTGTCAAAAAATCCTTCAAGACAGAATATGTCTATCATGGCGTTCTTCGGACAGAAAGACGAATACTTCAGGCCTGGTGGTAAGCTGTCCAGTCAATGGACTGAACCCAAGGACATTGCGCTTACTCACGGCTACAAAGAGGTAAGTGAAACCATTTTGCCCGATAAAGGACATGAGCCTCTGCCGCGGGAAGTGCTCGCCTACTTTTACAAACTCTATATTCAAGAAAGGACAATCCGATCCGAATAGAAGGTCCTATCAATTTCAACCCCCGGTTCAATCCGCTCCGAGAGCACGTCCATTTTTGGCCCGGCGTCGTTGCGCTTGCCGGCTATCGGAGGCATCACGGATTTCAAAAATCGTTGTTTTATCTTTGCACTGCGCAATTGTCGGGTAAATGTCGGGTGAAAACCGACATCACGACAAGGGGTCGCCAGCGACATTTGGCGAAAAAAAAGTTTATGGACAAAACAGCAATCGCAAAAAAAATCATTCACTTCAGGAAGCTAAAAGGTATTACCCAGGAAACGCTCTCTGAAGTGACCGGCCTTAACGTCCGCACCATTCAGCGCATCGAATCCGGGGAAGTGGACCCGCGCCTTTACACGCTCCGGTCGATCGCGGATGCGCTCGGCGTCAACCTGGAAGAGTTGCTTCCCGAGCCTACCCAGCACGAACTGAACCAGATCGCCGTCCTTCACATCACCCCCCTCGCTTTTTTCTTCTTTCCCATCGTCGGCAACGTACTGGTGCCGTTCATTTACTGGATGCTGAAGCGTGAAGATGTGAACGGAATCAATAAACACGGCAAAGATATTCTGAATGGCCAGCTGACTTACTCCATTGTAGGGGGACTCCTGACTGCCGTCCAGATCGGCGTTCTGATGGTGCCCGCCTTTTTCATGGGACGTTTCCTTCTTCCCATGGAGTATTACATGTACCTCCCGGTGTATTTTCTCACATGCTTGCTCATTTCCGTTTTTATATTCGGAATATTCCCGGCGGTGAACGCCATGAGGGTGTACAAGGGAAAGGAGGCATGGAAGTATCCTTTAAAAATCAATTTTTTCAGGTAGGCGACTTGCCGGGTGCTGGGTACCGGGTGCCGGGTGCTGGGTGCTGGGTGCCGGGTGCCGGGTACCGGGTATATGGGTGGAAGGCGTTGCATTCAGGAAAACAAATTGACCCTCACGCGTCCGCCTTCTGATATTTGCTTCTGTATTCCAATGGCGACAGGCCGGTAACTTTTCGAAATACATCCCTGAATGCTTTTGCATCGGAATACCCAACTTCATACATGACCTCATTGACGGTCTTGCGGCTGTTTTCGAGTGCCCGTTTCGCGGACTCAACCCTCACGCGCTGTGAATATTCCAGGGGCGTGTCGCCTGTAGCTTTTATGAATCTCCTGTCAAAATTCCTTCTTCCCACCGCCAGCTTCGACGACAGCCGCGTGATCGAAATCTTTTTGTCAGGGTTACTTTCAATGTATTCCTGCGCTTGCCGCACCAGTTCGTCGCCATGCCGTTTTTGACCTTTGAAGATAACGAACGACAACTGACTTTGCCGGTCCATGTCGATCTGGAACACCTTGCAACAATAGACCGCCGTTTCCCGATCGTAGAATTTTTCAACCAGGTAAATGACCAGGTTCAAAAACGAATACGCGCCCCCGTTGGTGTAAATCCCATTTTCGTCGGTGATGACCTGGTCCAATTTCACATTCACATCCGGGAATCGCGCCTTCAGCTCATCGGCCGCGCTCCAGTGTGTCGAACAGACTTTTCCGCTTAGCAATCCGCATGACGCGAGCAGGAAGGCGCCTGTGCAGATGCTCGCCACTTCGGCTCCCTTATTATATTGTTTCTCTATCCAACGGATCATCGGTCCGTTTGCCTCCACGGCCTTCTCATAATTGTGATTAAGCGAAGGGATGATGACCAGGTCCGTTTTGCTGATTGACGCGATGTTAACGTGAGGCCGGACTGAAAACAGATCATCGTAAAAGCCTACCTTCTTTGACGTGCCGGCGAGCTGGATCCTGAACACTTCCCTCCTCCCCGATCTCTTTCTGTACTCGTTCGCCCGGGAAAAAATCTTGTACGCTCCGACAATGCTGCTGAGGTTATTGCCATCGCCATCGGGCACCAGGATTGTGAGGTGTTTCATCGCATTTACATTTCTCTAAAGATAAGACAATTCAATGTCCAAATCACCCCGTCAGATTGTCTATTTAGCCCTAATGTCCAGCGGGAGCGCTGTCGTAGGTTTGCCTCGGGGTTTGGAAGGTATAGGGTATAGAGGTATAGGGTATAGGGCATAGCCGTCAGGCTAAGAGATTAGACAGGTAAACAAACGATTGCGCCCTCATTTTTTCGCGCCTCTATACTCTTTCAGGAAGAAAGAGCTAAGGGTGCCGGGCTGGGAAGAAGCCGGCGTTCCGTTTGCG
>DASVOT010000865.1:0-7365 GCA_036383235.1 Chryseosolibacter sp. | reverse complement strand
GCGCGGAATGTAGTCGGTGTAACCCGCGGTGAAGAGTACAGCGGCAGTGTCACCGATGCCTTTCCCCAGTGCAAGCAAAAAAGCGGTAGCCACCCCCGAAAGCGTTTGCCGCAACAAAAATTTGTAGCCGATCTCTCCCTCAAAAAAACCCAAAGAAATAGCGGACTCAAACAACTCATTGGAAACAAGCTGCAGACTCTCATCCATCGAACGGATCATCACCGGACTGATCAGCAAGGCAACAGTGACGATGGCGGCAAGAAGCGAAGTGTGCCATCCCATCAACACCATCAGGTTAAACCCAAAGGCGCCATAGACAATCGGCGGCACGCCCCAAAGCACGTCGAGCCAAAAACGAATTCTTTTTCGCCTCGGTGGATGAGCGAATAAATAAGTGTGAATAAACAACGCCGTGGGCACGCTGATGATCAAGGCAATGATTGACGCTCCGGCTCCCAGGTAAACGGTTCCTGTAATAGCATTTAATATTCCGCCGTCCTTGCCAAAGTAGTATCCGCCTTTCGGTACCTGTGTTAGTAGGTCCATGCTCATCGCGGGCAAGCCCTTGACAAATATGCCGGCCAGGATGCTGAAAAGCATAAGCACGACCAACACCGTGAACGCCAGTAGAATCGCTTTGGCAATATGCTCTTCTCTGCGTTTGCGCACCGATGAGGAACCCGCCTTGATCCGTTTGGGATACATATTCTAATTACTAAGTTGATAGTGTCGAATTACTAAATGGGCCATGTAATTAAAGAAAATCACCAGGAGCAGGAGGATAAGCGCGGTAAGCATCAGCGCGGCGTCATACGACGGGATCGACATCATCTCTCCATAGTTATTGGCAAGCAATGCAGGCAATGGATACCCGGCATCGAACAGTCGCCGTGGTATCTGCACTACATTTCCAACCACCATCAATACCGCGATCGTTTCCCCGAATGCTTTGCTGGTGCCTAATGTAAAAGATGCGGCAATGCCGGGCCTTAATCTGATCAAGATGACGTCCCGGATGGTTTGCCAGTGACTGGCACCGAGCGAAAACGCCGTCTCTTTCAACTCCATGCTGACCGATTCGAATAGCTGGATGAGCATGTTGAGCACAAAGGGCATGATCGAGGCGGCGACCACAACGGCACCCGCCAGAAGTGAATAACCCGATGCATTCTCGAACCCTGCCGCCGCCGCCCAGCCGGATATCAACGGCACAATGGCGATGACACCCCATAACCCAAAGATAACGGAGGGGATACCCGCAAGAATGTCAACAACAGAACGCAGGGCGCCTGACATCCACGATGGGGCGAATTGTGTGATGTAAATCGCCGAAGCGAGGCAAACCGGCGCGGTGATCAGCAGCCCGATGCCACTCACAATGACGGAACTGCAGATGAACGGAAATAATCCAAACTTGCCCTGCATGGGTTTCCATTCGGTGCCAAGCAACACATTTCCAACCTGATGCGGATCAAGCAGTGGCCAGGCTTTCCCTGCAAGCGACAGGCCGATGGCCAAGGGAAGCACCATCACCAGAAGTAGCGCCAGCTGCATCCACCACCTCCGGAAATATTCGACGATGATCCGCTTCGACAACACCATACCTTACAGTTTTTGCCGTTGGGCATCAATCACATCGGTGGACAGTTTCACATATCCATTTTTCGATACAAGGTCTTGCCCTTTCTCCAGAATCCACTTCAGGAAAGCGAGGACCGCCGGGTCCGCCGGCTTCCCCCTGGAAATAAAGTATAGTTGTCGCGCAGGTGGTGAAGGATACCTTCCATCGGCTATTGCTTTTGTAATGGAATCAAGACTTTGATAAAAAGCTTCGTCCGCGTCGAGCGTTCCATTACTGTTAAGGTCGATTGGAGCGACTTCAATTCCCGGATATTTCTTGCCCGTATTGAGGTCAAAAGCATAGTTTACGTTATTGAAACCGATTCCCAGGTCGTCGTTCCTGACCGCTTCCGCCAAGCCAGGATCCCCATATACGGCAATTCCTTTCAGATCTTCCTGACTTTTTCCGCCGAGATATTGCGCCCACACGTCAGCTGCGCCAGCGGCGTCGGAACGTGTGTAGACATTGATCTTATAGGACGATTTTTTCCACCTTTTGTCTCCGTCATCA
This sequence comes from Chryseosolibacter sp., assembly GCA_036383235.1. Classification (GTDB taxonomy): domain Bacteria; phylum Bacteroidota; class Bacteroidia; order Cytophagales; family Cyclobacteriaceae; genus Chryseosolibacter. Next base: position 5,234 of record DASVOT010000865.1, on the reverse strand, counting down.
AGAAACATGTGGCTTAGCTCCTTTTGCGTAAGCCCCTCCTCCTTTAACTGATTCAACAATGGATTTTTGTCGCTGATGGTGGGAACAACGGCATCTCGCGCGACGGCAATCCACCACAGGCCTTTGTCTTTTTCAACCTGCGTGATCTCCCGCGAGAACATGCCGATGTCTGTGGCGCCCGTAAGCACGTCGGCCATTCCTTTTCCAGCACCTCCGGCCGAAATATTCAGCCTTATATCAGGATATTCTTTGCGAAATTCTTCTGCCCACACATTGGCCAGGGGATACAATGCGAAGGCCCCCGATATCGAAACAGAACCTTCAGGTGTCTGTTGATCGCCATTCGCATCTTGTGAATCGTTTCCGCGCGAAGGCCCGCATGAAAGGAGGGCGGCAAGCAACCCAATCGACAAATACTTCTTCGATGCACCGCACAGCTGGTTAGAGAATTGGCTTTCCATAGCTATTGGATTTGAAATGAGACTCAGTTTTTTATCCGGTTGATAGTGTGATAGATGGTGAACCGCTCCACATACTGATTAAGATACTCCCCCGAGGTCCGTTCCTTGAAAATATGGACGAAGTCCGCTTGCAACTGAAGGTCTTTCCTCAAACCGTAATTCAAGGCGATTCCCAAACGGTTCTGATCAAACGAGTTGTAAAGAATATGCTTTCCGAAGTTCACCATGAACTCATTATACGCTTTCGCTAGGAGCGTCCCTGGAGCGGATTCCTTCTTTATCAATGGGTACGACAACTGGATCCTGTACCGAAGCCTGATATTGAAGGTGTACCCGTCCTCCAGTCCTGCCGATGAAGTTCTATGGATGAACCGCCCTTCTAACTTGTAGCGGTGATCCATGGAAAGTTTTCCGGCGCCGGGCTTTTGAGCGTAGTTCGCTTCCACATGAGGCCGGAGTTCGGGCCGTACATACGCAATATCAACCTCCTGGTTGTCTGGAGAAGACTGGCGGAAATGAGCAAACCCGATCCCCGCATTCCAGCCCGATCCCACATCGCGAAGGACCGTTACACGTGGCAAAATCCATTCATTCTGCCGGTCGGGAAAAGCGTATCTCCTGTCCTCTATCTCTGTGACCAGCATCCACCTGTTCGTAATCCGGAATTTGTTGTTGTAACCAAGCCAGATCAGGCGCTGGGTGGTGACATTCTTTTCACTTTGCGCGCTCACCCCGGTGTCGACAAAGACTACTGCAATAAGGATTGCGGCAAGTACACGTTTTTTCATATGTCTATAATTATCGCTTAACTCTATAGATTTGATAGTGTTTAACAAATATGACACTTAATTCTATTAATTCAATAGAGTTAGTGGATTTTAATTTTTAAGCGCGTCTGATTGAGGACAACACGATGATTATCAACATATTATATTTATGCAGGTTGCCGAGCCCGTCACTTGGATACCTCTAAAATGGGTCTTGCTATGCCGGTTCCAGGGAAGCTTTAGAAACCAGAAATCACAGGAGCCAGCCTTTCGGACTGAATTAACCAAACAAGAAGTAGGCGACGATCAAAGTCGCGATGATGTTAAAGCATTGTGCGATAAGAAAGGCATAAAGGGGCCTTTTGTTATCCGCGTTAAAGAGATCGGAGAATCGTGTCTCCAATCCGATACTGGTGAAGGCCAGCACAAACCACAACGTCTGGATGCTTTTCAGCCCGCCTTGTGTCGCCTGCACGAGCGACGGGCTGAGCATAAAGGAAAAGAGAAGTGACGCAGCCATAAATCCCAGTACAAACTTTGGAAACCGTTCCCACAGCAGACCCAGGGTCGGCTTATTCGTCTCAAGTCCTTCCGGTGTTTTTTGAGTGAACGTCCAGTAAATGCTGATGGCGAATGCGGCGAGTCCGAGGAGCACGTTCTGGGAGAATTTGACGATGGTGCTGATCTTCACAGCGGTGTCGCCCACCAGCGTGCCGGCGGCTACCACAGCCCCGGTAGTATCGATGGTCCCTCCGATCCATGCCCCGGTGACCTCCTGCGAAAGGCCCATGAACTGCGCCAGGTATGGCATAAAGATCATCATGGGTATCGCGGTAATGAGTACAAGGGAAATGACATAAGACAATTTCTTTTGGTCGCCTTTTATTGCCCCCGCTGTGGCGATGGCTGCCGAAACGCCGCAGATGGAAACGGCGCTGGCAATCATCATCCTGAGGTCATCGTCGAGTTTGAATTTCTTGCAGACCCAGAACGCGAAGTACCACACGCTCAAAACGATCACCACCGCCTGCATCATTCCAAGGGATCCGGCGTCCAGGATATCGGAAAAAATAATCCGCGTACCCAGCAACACCAGCCCGATCTTGACAAACATCTCGGCGTTCAGCACGGCGCGAAACCATGCCGGAAGCTTCACAAGGTTTCCGATCAGCAAACCAATGGACAGGCTAAAGATCACCGCTTCAAAGTTAAGCGCATGGAGGCTGTCGCTTCCTTCCAGGAGGAGCGCTGCGACGCTGATGAGATAGAGGACGGGAAAAACCTTCATCGAAGCCTTCGCCGGTTTGTCGGTGACCAGCGCGGCGAGGATCGAAAAAATGAACACGAGCGCGAACTGGTAAAAAATACGCAACGCATTGGCTGGGGCAAAAACGGTATCGACCAGGTCCTGGGCACTGCTCCACTTGTACACGGGAGCGGGAATGATCACGCCGCCGAGAAAAAGAAAAATAATGATGAACCCCAGTAACACCACTGCCCAATCTTCATCGAGGGCCAGCCGCGATTTTTCCCGGGTGGGGATCACCGAATCAGTTGTGTCTGACATACGCCGTTGTTTTTACACGGCAAATTATAATTTATTTTCAATTTTCAAACCGAACACATCTTTTAACGCGAGGTGCGCCGCGTGAAGACCACACATCCCCGGTGAAGCTGAGGCGAGCAAATATAAATTCCGGCTCCCGGTACAAACGCTCAAGAAAATTCCCCGATCAATGGAAGCAATGAGTCCGGCTCAATTGTTTTGTTCTTTCCTTAAATAGACGTTCCCATACTTGGATTCAAAATTATAACGCGGGCCATTGCCCGGTTTGGCGGACACGAATGTGTAAAAATCGCTGCTTTTCACGCGCTCTCCTGAAAACTTCACGTCCAGGTTCGTGTAGATTTGTCCAAAGTTCGTTTCGGCGGTCAACTCGCCGACGGACCGCTCGGCCAGAGAGGCGTCTACCCCGCCATAGGTTGCCGTAACGGTGAGGGGGCCGGAAAAATCCCTGATCTCAACCATGCCGTACACGGATGTGATTTGTGTCTCCATGTTTCGAGGAACCTTTATTTCAAGGAGAATGTCGATGTCGGGACCGGACGACATGCTGCTGTATCCGTGACCGTGCTCCGCCTGGTATTTTTTGAACTCCTCCCGATTGCGGAACATGATCTTCTGCCCATCGCGCATGATGGTGATGCGGTGCGGAAGATTCTTGATGTCGCGGATGCCGGCCTTCACCTTAACCACACCCCCCTCGGTAGCGCTCTCGAGTGTGAAGGCGTCGTCATTCTCACCTCCGTTGATCGCGACAGATCCCGTGATGCCAATTTCGCCTTTATCCCAGGTGCTGACCCTGATTAGCTCAGGGTAATCGAACTCCATGACAACGGTTTGGCCCTTCTGCACGGGAATGCTGCGGTTAACATTTGTTTGGGCATACTCCTTCGCGGGCAATGCCAGCGCCACGATCAGGAACATTATTTTCGTACTCATAAATTTGATTTTAGGATCGGATGACTCATGAATACATCCGGCACGTGAAACGCCCGGATGCCGCATGACTACTTCTTGCGCAGGTACACATTGTTGTGCTGCGATGAGAGCGAAACGTCCGTTCCGCCGCCGTTCAGTTTGCCGTGGATCTTGTCGCTGTAGTTGACAAGATTGCCCGTGCGGTCAAGCTCGATCTTGAAGTCAGGATCGACCAGCACCTCTCCCCATTGGGTACTGAGCGTCAGGTTGGCCTTCGCGCCCACGGGCAACGCCAGGTCTACATGTCCATGGATCGATTCCAGTAACATGGCAGCCTTCGGCGCGGCCGCAAGGGAGGCATCAATGTCGCCGTGGACCGTCTTCACCGACACCGGCCCGGTGGTGTTGTTCAATATCACTCCGTTGTGAACCGTGGATACTTCAATCTCGCCGTCGAAGTTCTTAATCTCCAGCTCGCCTCCGTACGGTGATGTGTGCTTATAAGAAATCACTACCCCTTTCGGAACCAGTATCCTGATCTCGGGGCCATCGGTCTTGCTGAGCTGCTGAACCTCGATCACACTGCCCTTGTCCAGTACCGACAAACCGAGGCCGGTATTGTCCTCCAGTCCAAGACTGCTGATCGCTCTCAGCCCCTTCGCCCTTTCGTCGAGCTCGCGATTGTGATCGCGCGAAGTAAAAACAATCTCATTTCCTGCAGTACCCTCAATAGAGACATGATTGACTTCATTGATCTCCAGGCGACCTGTATTTTTCGAAATCTTGTATTCCTGGGCGTATAAGGGGCACACCAGAAGAGGCGCGCACACCAGGATCGAAATGATTCTTTTCATTGGTAAGCGTTTAATAGTTATTCCGTTCTTTTAGATTTATTTTTTTCGCAGATAGATCTTTCCGTAGTTAGAGGTCAGGTCGATTTTGATCCCCCCGCCATTAATGGTACCGTTGATCTTGTCTCCGTACACATCCATTCCGTCGGTAGACGCAACCTTCAGGTTGAATTCCGGCGCCGCGAAAATATCACCATAGGAAGTGCTGAGACTGACGTTCGCTTTCGTGGCCTGCGGAAGCGTCAGGTCGATGAACCCATAAATGGAAACGATCGACAGGGGATCTTTCAGCGTGCCGTCCAGGTCGGCCGTCACATTGCCGTATGTGGTTTCCACCGTCAGCGGTCCCGTGACATGATCGAGCACCACGCTGTTATACACAGCGGAGACTTCGATTTCGTTGGGAAGGTTTACGAACCGGGCTTTCCCGCCGTACTGCGACTCATGCCTGAACGATACAATAATGCCCTTCGGCACCTGGACGGTGATCTCGGGAGCCTCCGTTTTCCGCAATTGAAAAACCTCCACAACATTTCCTTTATCGGCGACGTGGATGCCCAACCCGGTGTTGTCATCCAGCCCCAGGCTGTTCACGGCACGAAGGCCTTCCGCACGCTCGTCTTTTCCATTCCGGCCACTTTTGGAAGTAAACACGATCTCGTTCCCGTCATAG
>DASVOT010000864.1:0-9373 GCA_036383235.1 Chryseosolibacter sp. | reverse complement strand
CTTCCGCCGGGAGAAGATAACGAGTGGGTTGTCTATGAAGGACGAGTTCCCCTCGGGGAAAAAACTTTTCTCTATCAGGAGCTTTTCATGCTCCCTGGCAACCTGGCAGGCGAAGGCCGCTACCGGATGAGCGAGTACATTGAGGAGAATGACGCCTCCACACAGGTCTCGTCCTTCGCGGGAAACTACGCCACCATCTATGGGAAGGGCCCCGAAGAGCGCCTGGTAGCCCTCTACAACTCCGCTCACAGGGAAGGATTCAAGCGAACGTATCTCGGTAATTCGCCTTTGGGAGACCGGCTCACCGCCACTCACATCCGGATGATCCGGGAGGAGCGCTTCCGGAAAACCGACCTCGCCCTGAGGATACAGGGCAGAGACAGGCTTGTCGTCCTCGATCAAAGGCTTGAACCTCTCACCCTTGAACCGGAGTATAACCTGGTCAAACGCACGTCACGGCTCTTTACGGTAGAAGGGTATTTCAGCCACCGGGGAGACACGTCGGATTTCTTCGAAATGAACACGAAGGAGCGGTGGCCGGTCTCAAAAGGCGGCAGCTACAGCCAGGCCATCCGCCAGTACCACCAGCTGACCACAGAAAAGTCCGAGGTCACTTACCTGAAGGCGATCGGATTTTCCATCCGTCAACCCAACCGCGCAGGAAAAGAAAGCGACGTGCTCGTGCTGAAGAAAGTGCTGGAGATGGCGTCGGTGCCTTCCGTGACGGGCAACGACAACCGCGCGACTCCGTAGCAGCGACCGCTGCCCGCGAAACAACAAAAAGGTCATTTTATCATTGCGTAACCGATTTGTTACATATACATTTGTAACAAATCGGTTACCTATCAGAATCATGAGAAGAGACGTTTTCCAGGCGATTTCCGACCCCAGGCGAAGGGAGATCATCGACCTGCTGGCACGGCAGCCCTTGAATCTTAATGGCATCGCGGAAAAGTTCGACATCAGCCGGCCGGCGATTTCGCGTCACATTAAAATCCTTGCCCAGTGCGGATTGATCGTGATCCATCAACTTGGACGGGAAAGGTATTGCGAAGCCAACCTCCGTCCGCTTTCGGAAATATCGCAATGGATCGAGAAGTACCGCGCATTCTGGACCGGCAGGTTGGATGCGCTGGAAAGATTCCTGGCCATGGCCGAAGCCGTTCCGCCGCATGACCGGGGAAGATCACGAACAAAAGCAGGAAAGAAGAAAGGAAGAAACCGGTAACACTAAAAGAAAAATGAAAAGAGCACCCGTTATTATCGAGCGGACGCTTCGCGCGCCCATTGAAAAAGTCTGGAAAGCCCTGACGGACAAAGACCAGATGCGGCATTGGTATTTCGACCTTCCCGAGTTCAGGGCCGAGCCAGGTTTTGAATTCACCTTTGAAGGCGGAGAGGAAGGCAGACTGTTTTCGCATGTTTGCAGGGTGACCGAGGTGATCCCCAACCGGAAGCTCGCCTATACCTGGCGATACGATGGATATCCCGGCGATTCAACGGTAACGTTCGACTTGTTCGCCGAGGGGGATGGAACGCGCATTCGACTCACTCATGAAGGTCTGGAAAGTTTTCCGGCACTTCCGGATTTCGCAAGAGAAAACTTCGTCACCGGGTGGACATCACTCATTGGCACAAGTCTTAAATCCTATACCGAGCAGAGATCATAAAAATCTTTCGGGCAGAGCATAAAAAAACCCGAGTGCAGCTGCACCGGGTTTTTTCTAAATCGAGCCGGATTCACAACGTGACCCCGGCAATGCGCATTACTTCTTTCTCTTCTTAGCTGCTTTTTTTGCACCTTTCTTAGCAGCTTTCTTTCCTGCTTTCTTAGCTGATTTTTTCGCAGCTTTCTTCGCTTTCTTTGCCATAGCGTTTTTGTTTTTAAGGTTAAAAATAATTTTTAATGGTCCACAATAAACCAATACGTGAACTTATGGTGGTAAATATACTTACTAAGATTAAGAAATAAAAAAAAATTTGGATAATTCTCATTTATTCATCATGAGCGCTTCTCTTTTTGTGATGAAAGAAGCGCAGACTCAAAAGTTGAAGCACGCGTTTTCGATTTCCCGTCATGTAAACAGATGCGCTTGCAAAAAGCGCAGACGGAGATGCGAAAAACGGAAATCATTCATCGTTGGAGGCAGTTGTTCCCCGGATGTGTTCTGCCTTCAGTCGGAGAGAGGAACAACCCGTGCGCTGTTTTATTCTTCCAACCCGTAATGTACCGAGCTGACGCCGGATGAAACGCTCTGCTTGTCGTGAGCCGGAGTTTGATTCATCCCCTGATCCTCCCGTGCGCGAGAACCGAAATGGTAAAAAAAGGAACGCGCGTAGATCATTTCTCCAAAGAGAGCGGAGAGGGAGGGCCTGTCAAGACGACGTTGCTCTTTCGATCGCCGGCTTTGCGTTCGGCGGTCTCTTCGGCCATCTTCTTCAGCGCACGACGACAATCGTCATGCCTGTATCTCGGCGTGTCGTAGTTTCAGGGGGATTGGCGAGGAAGGGATTCAGGAATTCGGCCGGGCATCATCGTAGCTCACCATCCATTGCACACCAAACTTGTCTTTCAGCATTCCGAAATAGGAGCCCCAGAAAGTCTTTTCAAGAGGAGTGATTATTTTCCTCCGGCGGAAAGTCCGCTGAATACCTTCTCCGCTTCCGCCTCGCTTTCGGTGGAAACGGAAATATAAAAATTATTGCCAGCCGTCAGCTTATAGCCCATGGATTCAAGCACATCGGAAGCCATCAGCATGCTGCTCCTGCCGACGGGGAGAGCGACGTGCATAATGCGGTCTTTGTCATGGTCGGGAACCCTGGGAGCCTCAGGCGTGTCTTTCATTCTGATCAGGGAGCTAAATTCTCCGCCGAACACAGATTTGTAAAAATTGAAGGCCGGCTCGGCATTTCCGCCGAAGTTCAAATAGGGATGGATGGTTACCGCCATAGCATTTCGATTAATGATAAATGAATTTATTTCTGTCGTCTCCCTTCAAAAGAGGGGCGATGAGGACCGTTCGTTTCGATGCGGTTGTTTTTCCGGGCCTTACAGCAAGGTGAGCACTTCATCCACCGGAATGTCATCGGGCAGCACTTCGGCATCAAACCCGAATTTCCTCAGAAGGCCGATCAGCGTGGAAGATTGTATCGGGCCTTTCGCCGATTTCACGCGAAGGATCTTATCACAATCCTCAAGATCGAAATTTGCGGTATAGTCAGAAAAGGCAGACTGTATCTTCTCAATCAGCATGGCTGCCTGCCGGTAGTCATGGACATTTGTTCTAAACACTTCCACCATAACGAATTCGGTTTTTTAGATTTCCAATCCTGCTTTCCGGCAGATAGCGAAAGCTGATCACGCCGGATTCCAGGTTCCGTTGCTCCAATAATTTCAAATTCAGCGGTCGCCTTGTTCCGGCGAAAAGGCTTTTACCGGACTTAAGCATCACGGGGTGCACCACCAACACATACTCGTCTACCAGGTCAAGTTCGGCGAATGTGCTGAGTATGTCGGCTCCGCCGCAGAACCAGATGTCTTTCCCCAGCTCGTCGCGGATTCGTTGCACCTCGCCTTCAAGATTTTCCGACACCACCATACCGTTGCCCGGCAGGTGTTTTTCTTTGCGTGAAAAAACGTATTTACGCATTTGGCTGATGACGCGGTGGAACTCCCGCTGTGCGTCCGGCAGGAATTCGTCCGCTGCGCGCGCCTCCAATCGTTCGTATGCTTTTCTCCCGCAGAAGATCGTGTCAAACCTCGAGAGAAACGCTACCGCATCAAATCGTTCGCGGTTTAAAACCAACCAGTCCATTTCACCATTGGGTCCTTCTATAAACCCGTCAACGGATACGGCTGATTCAAAGATTATTTTTCTCATCTTAAAACTGCCATTCATAACCTGAACGTTTGCGGATGCTGCCGCTCGCGTCCGGATCTGATGTAAACTTAGCGGAAGAATGCCACAGGGATGTGGTGCTGTTCCGGCATAGTACGGGGCTCAGTGCGACAAAATTTTTGCAACCTGGTGCGAGGGGCGCTTCACGGAAAATCACGTACCGGCGTGGTTGCGGCCACCCGAGCACCCGCGAGAGTTCCCAATTCCACCTCTCGGACGAACTTGCAGATGTGAAACCTCACCCACCTGCGTGTGCATCTTAATTTCTTCTCTCGTACACCCTCTCCTGCCTGCCCGCCGAAGCCGTGGGAGTATGCGCGGCGAGCGCAGGCGGGAAAGAGAGGGAATTCGCTCGTAGGGTCATGGCGCTTTCCTTCCATCGGCGATCCAGGAATGAAATGCAATGGTTTAAAGGGCAGGTCTCAGTTGCACGCTTGTCTTTCAATTTGAATTCGCGGAGGGACTCCGCTTGCAGTTTGTGGTTTATTATGGTCTAAAGGCAGGTCAGTGAGGTCTGAGGACTTCACCGAACGATTCACGTTAATTGGCCGAGCCACAGACTTGGTTATCAACTTGCATTCTGACCTGCCTTTTAACCTGCATTGCGACCTGCATTTAAACCTGCATTTAACCTGCCTTTCTTCGCGCCTCCGCGCCGCGGTTAAATTTTTACAACCCTAATCTTCAACCAGAACCAGAGAGCGGGTTGGACCCATTCTTAATGCCGGCGGTGCTAATGCGCCAACCTGAGGGGTTGATTGCGACACTCCCATTTGATATCTTTGATTTCGCACCTGCAGGATAAAGGGAAATAAAGGGAGTCATCCAAAAACTGACAGGACATTGTGATTTTATAACGTATTTCAGAAAAAAATCAACTCTATGAAATCTGTGACCATTCTTGTTCCGAAAGGCGCCATTTTAGGAAGCATCGAAGGCCCGCGGCAGTTGTTTACGGGCGCGAACCAGTACGCAGCGAGCATGGGAAAACCTCCTCTATTTAATATTGAGTTGGTGGGCCTCGAGCGGGAGACGCCCCTGATCAGGGGAATGTACACGATCCGCACCGACAAGGTGATCAAGGATGTTGCGAAAACGGATCTCGTTGTTATCCCCGCCATCGATGGCGATCTCAGGAAAGGAATAGAGGACAACAAAGATTTCATACCCTGGATCACCCAGCAATACAAAGCCGGCGCCGAAGTGGCGAGTCTTTGCGTGGGTGCATTCCTGCTGGCCTCGACCGGGTTAATGAACGGGAAGAACTGTGCGACGCACTGGGTGGCGGCAAATGAATTTCGAAAAATGTTCCCTGAGGTGAATCTGGTGACCGAGCGTGTTGTCACAGACGAGAACGGTATCTATTCCAGTGGTGGAGCCTATTCTTACCTCTCGCTGGTATTGTATGTAATCGAAAAATATGCAGGCAGGGCCGCCGCTGTTTTCTGCGCAAAGATTTTCGCCATCGACATTGATCGCGACAGCCAGTCGCCGTTCATGATGTTCAGTGGCCAGAAGGACCATGAAGACGAGCCCATCAAAAAAGCGCAGATGTTCATCGAGGGTAATTTTCACCAGAAGATCACGGTAGACGAGCTCGCGTCCATGTTTTCTCTGAGCCGGAGGAACCTGGAGCGAAGATTCAAGAAGGCTACGGCCAATACGGTTGTGGAGTACATTCAGCGGGTTAAGATCGAGGCTGCCAAGATGAGCCTTGAGTCTTCGCGCGAAAATGTGAGCGAGGTGATGTATAAAGTCGGGTACACCGACACCAAAGCCTTCCGAACAACATTTAAAAAGATAACGGGTATCTCCCCTGTTCAATACCGCATGAAATACAACACTCAGGTCGCCTGACCGCAGCGGGCATGAAATTTTAAAAGGCGGCGGGTTTTCGCCCTTCCTTTAAATAAAGACTGTATATGTTGGCATTTAAACGGCGGGGCTGCTACCTTTAACGCTCCGGATCGATTCCTTGAATCTTGTAATTTTTTTCTAACCATAAAAAAACAGATGCAAACCATGAAAAAATTATTCACCGGGAAACTGACGAACAGGAAAGAGTACGCGTCATCCGTGAGGGATTTGGCACCACTCATGTGCCTGGCGTTGCTGTTATCGCTTTCTGCCTGCAATAAAAGCCAGAACAAAGAAGAAGAACAGTCTTCTGCTACTGAAGAACCGGCGGCGGAGCATGCCGCGAAGCACACTGCGCAAGCCAGCATGGAAGCCAAGAGTGGCAGCCAGGTGACGGGTGAGGCGACCTTCAGGGAGGAGGACGGCGGCAAAGTCCACTTTGAATTGATTGTAACCAATTTGACTCCCGGAGAGCATGCGGTTCACCTTCATGAAAAAGGCGATTGCACCGCCGAAGACGGTTCGTCGGCCGGAGGCCACTGGAACCCTACGATGAAACCTCATGGCAAGAGAGGAGAGGGAAATGCGTATCACAAGGGCGACGTTGGAAATATGACCGTTGGCAGTGATGGCAAAGGGACACTCAGCCTTTCCGTTGATGGATGGTCTATCGGAGGCGCCGACAGCACGAACGTGGTTGGAAAATCCGTCATCATCCATGAAAAGGCCGATGACTTCACCACTCAGCCCACGGGGAACGCTGGTGGAAGAGTCAGCTGCGGTGTCATCAAGGCCAGCTGATTTCACCGTCACCGTCAGAAAGCAACCACAAGCCCGGGCATTGGCCCGGGTTTTTTTATTCGCTTCCGGCGGAGGCCTTCCGGTTATGGATACGTTGTTCCCGCCCGTTCCTGTTTACCCTCCGGGGTTTACCTATGTGCCCGACTTTCTCACGGAGGAGGAAGAACAGCAATTGATCCGGGAAATCTCCGGCATCGAGCTTCACGCTTTCAACTTCCACGGCTACGAAGCAAAACGCCGCGTGGCAAGTTTCGGCTACGACTATCGCTTCGACCAAAGGTCGCTTGTGAAAGGCCGGGAAATTCCCGGGGCATTTCAGAACCTTGTAGGCAAGGTGGCGTCGAAAACGGGAATCAGCAAGGAGGAGTTTGTCGAATTGCTTGTGACCGAATATCCCGAAGGGTCGGTGATCAATTGGCACCGCGACGCTTTTCCATTTGACGTCATCGCCGGTGTATCCCTCCTTTCAGACTGCACGTTTCGGCTGCGGCCGCATGACAAGACAAAGCGAGTCCGCGGATCTATTATCTCCCTGCCGGTTAAACGCCGCTCGCTCTACCTGATCGCCGGAAAGGCACGAACGGAGTGGCAGCACAGCATCAGTCCTGTGCAATCGGTTCGTTACTCACTTACGCTGCGCACGCTGCGGAATCCGCCGGGCCGATCGTGAGTGGATACGAAAAATGTCCAGGTTTTCACGCGGTCTGCCTTTTTTCGTATCTTTTATATGCAAGTGAAGGCGCGCAACTTTTTCCCCTTTCAGTGATGAAATACTCGCTCTACCTCGGCAAGATCTCCGGGATCAGGATTTCTGTCCACTGGACGTTCCTCATCCTCATTTTCTGGATTGTCTTTTCAAACGTGAGGGCGGGGCTGAGCTCGGATGAGATCGTATGGTCAGTGGTTTTTGTGCTCACCATCTTCGCGTGTGTGATCCTCCACGAGCTCGGCCATGCATTGACCGCGCAACGTTTCAGGATCAAGACCCGCGAGATCATCATCCTGCCTATCGGGGGACTGGCGCAGTTCGAGTCGATACCCGAAAAACCAAAAGAGGAACTCCTTGTTGCCCTGGCCGGGCCAGCGGTGAACGTGCTGATCGCGGCCCTGCTTTTTCCATTTGTATCGCTGAGGCGGGACCTTCAGGAGCTGGAAACGCTTTCGCGCATCGGTCCTTCAAATTTTCTTATGACTCTGATGAACATCAACCTGTGGCTTGCCGTGTTCAACCTGATACCCGCCTTCCCGATGGATGGCGGCAGGGTGTTGCGCGCGGTCCTCGCCTTCCGAATGAGCCACGCAAGAGCAACCGCCATCGCCGCGGCAATCGGCCAGGTGCTCGCGATGGCCTTCGTCTTCGTGGGATTTTTCATCAATCCATTTCTCATCTTCATTGGCTTCTTCATCTTCCTGGGCGCGCAATCGGAGGCGGCCTATGCGCGCTCAAAGTTCATGCTGAAGGGATTTACCGTCAACGATATATTGATGCATGAGATCCCTTACATTCACCGGGACCTCACCGTCAAAGAAGCCGCGGCCAGGCTATTGAACAGCCAGAACAGAAATTTCGTGGTGGACGACGGAGGAAAACCCGTCGGTACACTGAGCCGCGAGGCGATCATCAAGGCCCTCGGAGAGCAGGGAGAGAACGTTTCAGTGGACCAGGTGAAAGACGAGAGCATGGTGATCCTGTCACCCGACACGCCGCTGGAAGAGGTGTGGCAGAAATTACAACAGGAACGGAAACCGCTGATGCTGGTGATGTCAGACGGCGTTCTTCAGGGTGTCGTCGATGAGGAAAATCTCGCGGAGTTCATCCTCATACAATCCGCGGCCACCCGGAACGGGAAGCCCGCATTGTGATACAGGTTTCCCGTTCGAATCCGTCGCTACGAAACGGCATCGTCCCTTCCTTCTTTTTGCCCCAGTGGCGGGCGCTCGCCCGTGACTCTATAGCCGATGCGCGCGATGGCGGTTTTAATTTCATCCACGTTCACTTTTTCCGGATTGTATTCCATGGAGACCGTGGCGCTGGCCAGGTCGGCTTCGGCCTGCAGCACACCGGGCAAGCTGGAAACCACCTTCCGGATGGCCCTCTCGCATCCCGCGCACGTCATACCCTCCACGAGAAACGACTGCTTTAAATTATGGCTGCTCATATTAGCTTCGCTTGTCTATCAATTCCGTCTTCATACCTAAAACATCGTTCCCTGCGGAAGCGTGGAGGTTCCGGGTGGCCAGCGCTTCAGCCCCTGGTCGTTGGTAAAAGATATCCTGGAAGAGTTACGGAGCGCGTCTTCGTCTTGCGCTACGCTTCTTCCAGTGTCTTGATATCGAGCTTGCCCATTTTCAGCATGGCAGACATCACCCTCCTGGCTTTTTCCGGGTCCTTGTTGGCAAGGAGCTTTGGCAAGGCGGTGGGAACAATCTGCCATGACAATCCGAATTTGTCTTTCAGCCATCCGCACTGTGAAGGCTGCCCGCCCTCGCCGAGCCTGTTCCAGTAATAGTCCACCTCTTGCTGGTTTTCGCAGTGAACTACAAATGAAACAGCTTCCGTGAATTTAAAGTGAGGACCGCCATTTAAGGCAATAAACTCCTGCCCGTTGAGATAAAACGAACCGGTCATGAACTGACCCTTAGGACCGGGACCGGCATCGCCATATCGGCTTGCAGGTCCTACTTTCGAATCTTTGAACACGGAGGTGTAGAACTTGATGGCTTCCTCCGCGTTGTCATCAAACCAGAGGAACGGTGTTATCTTTTGCATAGTTTTATATTTTATTCCTGATTTTTTTTCATCACTGCGGCACAAG
>DASVOT010000863.1:0-4636 GCA_036383235.1 Chryseosolibacter sp. | reverse complement strand
ATCGAATGCATTAACTTTGAATATCCCGTGACCCTCTCGGTCTACGATTCCCTCAACCAGTCGTTCCGCACGGTTACACTTGTCGATGACGAAGAGCTATTTGAGTTCTTCAGCCACCTGAAGGAATCGGATCTTGCCACCTTCAGGTTCCCGGTCAAGGTGACCCTAAATGACGGACAGGAGCTCACCATCAGCAACAACGACCAGCTGGAGGAGGCCATCGCAAACGCGATGCAGGGCTGCGATGAAGATGACGACAACGATCACAATGATGACGACGCCGACACGGGCATGTTTACTTCCGTGCTCCTGGGAAGCAACTGGGGAATAACCAACTTTTTCCATGAGGTAGATCAGACGGGCGCCTTCGCGGATTTTGTCTTCACTTTTTATTCAGACAGCACGGTATCAGCCACCGACGGAAGTTCCACCATAACCGGCACCTGGGCAACGGATGGCGACGACGGCACCGTAGAGCTTGACCTTCACTTTACCGAAGAAAGTCCTTTCGATGACCTGAGCGAGAGCTGGAAACTCGTCGAATTCAACAACTCGCTGATAAGGCTGAAGCACGTGGGCGAAGAAGGAACACAGGAAGATATCCTGGTATTTGGAAAGAGATAAGATAACAATCCAACCGATAATAAACCAACAGAAACCGATTATGCAACTACGTATGAAAACAATTTTGGGAGTGTTTGTAGCACTGGGTGCAGTACTGATCAGCTGTAATGACAGCAATACTCCCGGAACGGCGGGTGTTCAGCTGGAAATGAAAGCCACCGCGAGCATTTCGAAGATCAGCGCATCAGGCCGAAGCATGGCCACAGGGGCAATCTTCCGGCAAGTGCTGCTCGGGGTCACGGAGCTGGAGTTTGAAAGCGCCGAGGAAAACCAGGTGGAAGCAGAGAATGATGCACACGACGGTGACGGCGACGGGGAAGCCGAGAATGAAAAGGTTGAATATCATGGAAGTTATGTTGTGGACCTGATCAAGGGAACCAGCACACCGGACTTCGGCATAGCCGACCTGCTTCCGGGTACCTATGAAGAAATGGAAATAAACGTGGGTCCTGTGCTGGATAGCGGCAAAAGCATCCTGGTAGCCTTCGATATCCCGCGCAGTGGCGCAGATACTCTGAAGATCGAATTCTCGACCTCCGCTGAATTACAACTGGAGCTGGAGCGGGATGCAGGCTTCCAGCTGGACGGCGGTGCCCTGAACCAGATGCTCGTATTATTCAATCTTGATTCCCTCATCGAAAACATTGATTTCAGCCAGGCCGTCGTTGACGCCGATGGAATCATCAGGATCAATGAGCACTCAAACACAGATCTTGCGTTGCACCTCGCCTCTAATTTTTATCACTCGATGGAAGCCGGGGAAGATCATGACCACAACGAGGAAATAGATGAGGATTAAAATATCCGAGGCTTTCAAAGGCTCTGAACAAGTGCAGACAGAATAGTAGAAGGGTTAGTTTTTTTTGCTCAGCCGTGGCGGCTATGCTTTCCAAAGCAGGCTGCTGCGGTTTTTTTATTGCCTTTTGATCCGCAGGCTGTCGACGGGCAGGTCAAGATCGATCTTTCTGAGCAGGTGAATGGCATCCGGCAGCGTGAAAGGGCCGATATGGATCTTGGGATTGAGCCGATCATCGATACTCCGCACGCCGCTGTGCCTCTCCAGGTATTTTCTTATCGCTACTGTGTCGGTTGCAACGAACTCTACCAGAAATTCGGAAGGGCTTGTGATCTCTTCCACATCCGCGTTGTACGTGTTGAACAGGGCCCGTGAATCAAAAACAAAAGTCCGGAACGCGTCCCTCGAGGCAGCATCTGTGATGTAGGCCGGCAGATGCCCGTCCACTTCCGGCACGGGCAAGACGTAGTAGGCTTTCCGGAAATCATTCGTACGGTATACCCATTGGAGAATGTATCCCGCCGTATCGATGGCCGTGAACGAAGACCCGTCGTTAAAGCTGATCTTCTCCAGCTCAATCCTGACCATCGCGCCGCCGTCAGTATATTGTTTCCGTTGTCCCGACACAAAATTGCCCAGGGAATACGCGATAAACTGGTTTTGCTCTTTATTCCATTCCATCGGTTGAACAACGTGCGGATGGGAACCGATCACCAGGCGGGCGCCGTGTTTGAAGCAAAGAGCGGCAACATCCTTCTGTGCTTTTGACGGGAGCCTTTCGTATTCCGTCCCCCAATGAGTAAAGACAATGATCGCGTCGGGATTTTCCTTCTGCGCTTTGGTGAGGTCTCTCCGGATCGCGGCAGTATCAAGGAGGTTGACAACACCCGGCGGTTTTACGGGCAGGCCGTTCGTACCATAGGTGTAATTCAGGAACGCGAGCCTGAATCCCTGGGTTGTCACGAGCAGCGGATAGCTCCGGTCTTTTTCCTTCTCCGACTTAAACGTGCCCGTATGAAGAATGCCCATGCTGTCAAGCTTGTCAATCGTGCGGGCGAGCCCCGCGTTGCCGCGGTCAACGCAATGGTTATTGGCCGTTACCATCACGTCCATTCCGATATCCTTGAGGGCTGTTAACACCTGATCCGGCGCGCTGAACTGCGGATAACCTGTATAGGGTCTCCCGGCGAGCGTCACCTCCAGATTTCCGACGGCAAGGTCAACCGCCTCGATATAGGGTTT
Source organism: Chryseosolibacter sp. (assembly GCA_036383235.1). GTDB lineage: Bacteria > Bacteroidota > Bacteroidia > Cytophagales > Cyclobacteriaceae > Chryseosolibacter. Next base: position 1,974 of record DASVOT010000863.1, on the reverse strand, counting down.
TATGTACTGAAAACACGGGCGATAATCGTACGTGCCGGCGGCTTTGTCGTATGCAGCCGCGATCTGCGAATCGTGCTGCATGAAATCGCCGAGGAACAACAGGGAAAGGCGGGTGGTATCCTGCGCATGTACACCTGCGGCGACGGACATAAACAAAATAACCGAAAGGAATCTATTCATACGGGTCGCGCGATGATGCACTGCGCGTTTACAACAAATTGGAAACATACAAGAATCATAGTAGAAAAAATGCCGGTGCCTTCCTTGACACGCCAGCCTGCCGCGGGCATACACATTCACGCCACTAAAATCACTTTATTTTCAGCAACGATGTACACCTTGTCCTCTTTTTTCGGCGCAATACGCGCGAGACCGGTGAAATTACCAAAGGCGGGGAGGAAAGCCTGGTTATCGCCAAAATAAAAACAAGGCAGCGTCACGGACTGCCTGCCTTTTCCCCTTAGAAACACACCCGGATGAATGTGCCCGGCCATGTTATAAACTCCTTCAGGCACGCTTTCCAGCGGATGATGGGTCAGGAGAAATTTTCCGATGCGCAACTGGTTGTGCAACACGATGCCCTTTCGTTTGTACTGGTATTGGCCCATGATGTCGTGGTTGCCCAGCACCAGATCAAAAGTGATGGTCGAAAAATGCCTCACCACTTCTCCAAATACTTCCCATTCGGCATTGTAATGGCTGTGAAATAAATCTCCCAGGCAAACGATCCTTCGTGGCTTGCACGTTTGAATAAGGTCCACGAGGATCTCCACGTTGTGATCATTGGCTTTCTGAGGGACCGGAATGCCCGCTTTTCGGAAATGGTTGATCTTCCCCAGGTGGAGGTCGGACAGCAAAAGAGTGTCCTGCGATTTCCAGAAAACACCTTTCTGCGGAAAGAGCCCAAACTTCTCATCCAGAATCTCAACATCCATAAAGTGGGAAGGGATTGATCGAAACAAGGCCCGAAGATAGCGGTTTGACCGGGTCGAGTCCAGTCTCATTGGTCATACCGCTGTGTGACGACCTCTTTTTTTTTAAACTGGCGTCTTCCCATTCCCGAAAATAAGGAAAAGGATCGACCATACAGATAGCGGCTTACCCTGCTTACCACTGCTTAATGCGGCCCGCGGGGCGTGTTGCGAAAGGGGTTGAATAGCCGGTCAAAATGCGCAAACAGAAGATGGATCAGGGCTTTCGGACGGCGGTTAAGATGGGTTTGAGCGTTCCGTTGGGTTTTAAGTGCCTAAATAATCAGCCGGGGTGCATTTTTTCCAAAAAGTTGACCGGCCGGTAACGGTGAAAAAGGGAATTCAGGTTAGATTGCCGGACCGAATTGACCTATGTATGTTCGAATTGGACCTGGCCTATTCTATTCTGCTCATCGTCTGCCTTATTGCTGCCTGCGGCTTTGAGTTCGTGAATGGATTTCACGATACAGCAAACGCGGTTGCAACAGTCATTTACACCAATTCACTAAGGCCGTGGTTTGCCGTAATCTGGTCTGGCATGTGGAATTTTATCGGGGTGCTGGTGGGCGGCATCGGGGTGGCCGTAAGCATCATCAACCTTTTGCCGGTTGAAACCCTTGTCGACCAGAACATTTCGCACAGCCTCTCAATGGTAATGGCCTTGCTCATCACCGCGATTTCGTGGAATGTATTGACCTGGTACCTGGGTATTCCCTGTTCCAGCTCGCACACGTTGATCGGGTCCATCCTGGGCGTCGGCCTGGCTTATTCAATGCTGTCGATAAGCGCCGGCGACTCTGTCAACTGGGGGAAAGCAAAAGAAATTGCCCTTTCACTTCTCATTTCGCCACTTTTCGGATTTTCACTTACCATCGTGCTGATGTATGTGCTGAGAGTCTTTACAAAAAAGACGATCACCGGCGAGATGCTGTTTAAAGAACCAAAAAAAAATCAGGCACCTCCGACATGGGTACGCGCGATACTCATCGTGACCTGCACGCTG
>DASVOT010000862.1:0-3033 GCA_036383235.1 Chryseosolibacter sp. | reverse complement strand
AACCTCATGTGGAAATACCAGCAGGCGCTGCCATTTGCCAACCCGGGCGAAAAATGGGTGCTGATGAAAAAGATTTTTGATACCAAAAAAAACTGACCGATGAGGCCGCGTTTATATTTATTCGCCTTCCTGGCGTGCTTCTTTGCTTTCCGCGCGCCCGCCCAGCAAAAAAACATCATCTTCATCCTCGCCGACGATCATCGGTACGACGCCATGGGCTTTATGAAAAAAGTCCCCTGGCTGGAGACACCTGGCCTCGACCGGCTTGCGGCCGGCGGCATGCATGTGAAGAACGCTTTTGTGACCACCGCCCTGTGCTCGCCCAGCCGCGCCTCCATTCTGACGGGCCTGTACGCACATAGCCATACAGTTGTTGACAACGCGGCGCCCGAGCCTGACAACATCCTCTATTTTCCGCAGCTGTTGCAGCAGGCGGGCTATCAGACGGCCTTCTTCGGGAAATGGCACATGGGAGACGAGGGCGACCAGCCCCGCAAAGGCTTCGACCACTGGGAAGGGCTGAGAGGGCAGGGCCAATATTACAACCCGACCCTGAACATAGACGGCAAGCGTGTAAAATATACCGACTCCACCTACATTGCCGACCTGCTCACCGACCATGCGCTCGACTGGATGAAGAAGCGGAAAAAGGATAAACCCTTCTTCGTGTACCTCTCTCATAAAGGCGTCCATGCCATGTTTGAGCCGGCGCAAAGGCACCGGGGAGAATACAGCGGGAAGCCGGTTCCGCTTCCCCCGTCGTACGACCTGACGGCGACCGATCAATACAAAAAGAATTATATTCCCGAATGGGTGAAAGAACAGCGCCACAGCTGGCACGGCGTGGATTATATGTATCACGGTGAGATCGACTTTGAAACGTTTTACCGCCGGTACATGGAGACGCTGCTCAGTGTCAGTGAAAGCGTGGGCCGCGTGCTGGACTATTTAAAGGAAAACGGACTGGAGGAAAATACGCTGGTCATGTACATGGGTGACAATGGATTTTCCTTCGGCGAGCACGGCCTGATTGACAAACGCCACGCGTATGAGGAATCCATGCGCGTTCCCATGCTGGTGCGTTGCCCTGCCCTTATCAAAGCCGGAAGCGCGACGGAAGCGTTGGTTGAGAACATTGATGTCGCGCCCACGCTGCTGGCCTACGCCGGAGTTTCGCCTTCGCCGGGCATGCAGGGAAGATCTTTTTTGAATGTGCTGAAAGGCGAATCGGACAAAGCCCGCGAAAAAATATTCTACGAGTACTACTGGGAGTATCATTACCCCCAAACCCCGACGATGTTTGCCGTGCGCAGCGGCAAGTACAAGTACATTCATTACTACGGACTGTGGACGCAGAATGAATTGTATGACCTGGAAAAAGATCCTTACGAGATGCAAAACCTTGTCGCGGATGCGCGCTACCGGGACCTGAGCAAACAATTTTCCGCCGAGATCTTCGACTGGCTCGAAGGCACCGGTGGCATGCAGATCCCCCTCAAGAGGAATGTCTATCCCAAGATCGACCACAAATATAAAGGCCAGTATTAGATCCATTTCCGCGCCGCCCCAGGGGCGCACCATCCGAACACACGGTTTCGTGTTTTTTATGTGACATGACTCTGTCCGGTCGAGCCCGGCGGGCGGGCTCCGCGGAACTTCTTCGCAATAAAATATACCAATTGGTATATTTTTATATTTTTGTGGCGTGAAAGGCGAAAGAACCCGGAAATACATTTTGGAAAAGGCGGCACCCGTTTTTAACAAGAAGGGGTTTGAGGCCACGTCGCTTGCCGACCTCGAGGAAGTGACGGGCCTGACGAAAGGCGCTTTATACGGCAATTTCCGGGACAAGGAGACGCTGGCGGGGGCGGCGTTCGCGTATTCGACCGCGACGGTGAAGGGCCTCATAAAGGAATCACTGCGGACGGTCGATACCTATAAAGGAAAACTGTTTGCCCTGCTCGATTTCTTCGCGAGGTATGTGTCGGAGCCACCGATCGCCGGCGGTTGCCCGCTGCTGAATACGGCGGTGGAGGCAGATGATTACCGGACCTCGATGCGGCCCGTGGTGAGCAGCGAGATCACGCAGGTGGTGAACTTCATCGCGACGCTTCTCCGGAAAGGCGTGCGGTCGGGAGAGTTCAAAAAGGATATTCCGGTACGGGAGCTTGCTTATACTTTCTTCTGCGCCATTGAAGGCGCCATCATGTTTTCAAGGGTGGAGCGATCGGCGGAACCGATGCATGTGATCGTGAAGCATTGTAAGAACAAACTTGATCAAATCAGCAATCCATTATGCAACAAAAAAGAGTAGTCGTGACGGGTTTAGGCGCGCTCACGCCGCTCGGGAATTCCGTCGGCGAATTCTGGAGCAACCTCATCGCGGGAAAGAGCGGGGCGGCTCCGGTCACAAAATTCGACACGTCGAAATTCAAGACCAGGTTTGCCTGCGAGGTAAAAAATTATGATCCGCTGAAGTACTTCGATAGAACAGACGTCCGCAAGATGGATCCGTTCGCTCAATACGCGCTGGTGACGAGCGGCGAGGCGCTGAATGATTCGGGCCTGGATCTCGATGCGATCGACAAGACGAGGGTAGGGGTGATCTGGGGCTCGGGCAACGGAGGCTTCTATACGTTTCAGCAGGAGATCATGGACTATGCCCGGGGCGACGGGACGCCGCGGATCAACCCGTTTTTCATCCCCAAGGTCATCGTCGACATCGCGTCCGGATGGATCTCCATCAAATACGGGTTTATGGGCCTGAACTTTACAACGGTGTCGGCATGCGCTACCTCGACAACCGCCATCATCGACGCCATGAACTACATCCGTTGGGGTAAGGCCGACGTCATCGTGACGGGCGGGTCGGAGGCCGCTGTCAACGAAGCCGGTATTGGCGGATTCGGAGCCATGAAGGCGCTGTCTACGCGCAACGATGACCCCGCTACCGCCTCGAGGCCTTTCGACCGCGACCGCGACGGATTCGTCATGGGAGAAGGCGCCTGCGCCCTGATCCTTGAGGAATACGAG
>DASVOT010000861.1:0-4847 GCA_036383235.1 Chryseosolibacter sp. | reverse complement strand
GTAATTCCAATTTTTGCGGGCCATCAGCGCGGGGAGGTAAGCGAAGAAATCTTTCTCCGACAGACTCTGAAAATACTGCATGTCATCGGTGATCACAATTCCCAGGGAAGCATTCTCGTTCCTGATATGAAGGTCTGCCTTGGGCAAGGCGTTGACCTCAAATCTGAAATCGGGGAATTTCTCTTCACCCCATGCTTTTATCTGATGGTTCAGGTACCACGATCCCGGTTGCTTTCCGTTGGTGTAAACCGTGGGAATGAACCTGCGCTCGTGCACATCGCGGGCAAACTCGAGGTATTTCTTCAGCAGCTTTGGTCCTTCGTTCTTCACTTCCTCGGTGCGAAGTTGTTCGGGTTGAATGCTGCAGATGAGGATGACCTTTTCGCGTGCACGCGTCACGGCGACATTCAACCTGTTCTCGCCCCCGACGGTGTTCAGGCTTCCGAACTGCATGTTCATCTTTTTCTTAGACTTGTCGGAAGCATATCCCACCGAAAAGATGATGACGTCTTTTTCATCGCCCTGAACATTTTCGATATTCTTAACGAAGAGCGCAGGTGGAATCTGCTTTCCTTCGGCGGCAAACCGTTCCTCGAGCAGGTCAAGGATAAGGGTCTGCTGAGGCGCGTTAAAGGTCACCACGCCGATTTCTTTATCGGGATCGTCTGCGAGCAGGGACATGACCCGCTCCACAACCGCCTCTGCTTCCGCCTGGTTCGTGTTGTTCTGCCAGACGCCTTCCACCTGCTGATACTCGATACCGGGCTCGTGCTGATTGAGCACGTTGCGATCGGGCAACAGCTGCAGCCGCCCCTCGTAGAAATGTTTATTCGAAAAATCGATCAGCTCGAGCGATTTACTCCGGTAGTGTCCCTGTAAATGAACGGTGGGCAGGTACCGCTTGGCGAGATCCAGGAGGGAGTCCACTTCCAGGTCCGGATGATCGCCGCCGTCCTCTTCCCACCGGCTCTGGTAGAGCTCGTTCGGCTTGAGTTGCATATCGTCGCCTGCGACAACGATCTGTCGTCCCCGGTACATTGCCGGGATACCGCGTTCAGAAAAACATTGTGAGGCCTCGTCAAAGATAACGAGGTCGAAGAGCTCGGTCATGGGGAAGATGGCCGAGGCAGCTTCCGGCGACACCATCCAGCACGGCGTCACGTTGAAGATCTCGTGCTGAAAATCCGTGATTAATTTTCGCAGCGGCCAGATCTTTTTCTTTTTCGTAACCTGGTGATAAAGGTCGCGATAGGTCACCCTGTTATTGAGGCGGTTGAATTCCAGGTTTTCATACACGCGTTCGCGTGCGCGCAGCAGGAGGATGTCGTGGCTGAGCTTCCGTTTTTCATCGACGAGGGCCATGAGCTCTTCTCTCTGCTTATCCATTTTTTGAGACGACACAGAGCGGAGCTCGGGGTTTTTCGCCTCGATGTGTTCGATCCAGGCCAGGCGCAGGCTGTTCTGTAACAGCTTCTCCATGGCGGGGCCGTCCCACCTGCCCACCTTGTCGTGAAGCTTGCTGATCGTATCCTTTTCAAAAGACCGGAGATTTTCGCGAATGCGATCAAAGTCGCAGAGGCTTTCAAAGTCCTTTCTCAGGCTTTTCAGGTAATCGCCCTCCCGGGAGGGATCTCCCACCAGGTGCCGGAACTGGAAGACCGTGACATATTTCAGCCATTGTTTTTTTCGTTCCTTTAGCTCGCCGACAATCTCGAGCAGGTCGCGCAGCACGGTGATAAAAACCTTGCGGCTATATTTTTTCGGGGACATGCCCTCTTTGATTTCCCGGAGGGTGTTAAAGATCAGCTTGGCCCGGATGGCAAGCTTCTGCCTGGTGAACCAGGTCTTGAACTTCACCTCGTCGTAATCCGACGGCACGTCCACCAGCCACGTCTTCTTCTTGATGGACGTTAAATGGTGTTCGAGATTCAGGCGGTTGTCGATTCTTTCTTCCATGCGCCGGAGCCCCTTTTTGTTGTTCTGCAATCCATTTGCAGCCAGCACGTCATTCAGCCACGCCTTGTCTTTCGAAAACAGCGCCCACCGGATCATGCGGATCAGGTTCCGCCGCGCATTCATTCGCTTCTGAAGGACCTCCTGGAATTTACCCAACTGTGCGGCCGGCAGGGTAACTTCGGCGCCGGCGCCCGAAAAACAATTCATCAGCACCCGTTCGACATTGGTGAACCAGAGGAAGCTCGTCTCCTCATCCCGTTCCTCCGACATTGCCTGCATATAGGAAAATATCGCGTCCGTCTTGAGCAGGGCGATCATGCCCAGCACGTCATCCTCGCGGCCGCGGAAAGAGTCGGCATCCTCGAGATCGACGGTTACGTTAATGAGGTCGCGGATCTTTTGCGCGGTCTCTTTCTGAAAAGCCGGTATATCCCTGACCACCTGCTCGATCTCCTTCAGGTCGTTCATCCGGTAACCCGCAAAGGAGCAACGGTTGCGCCACACGTAGTCAGGTTCTTCAAAGGACGCGGCGTAGGTGGCATACTGGCGCAAGGTTTTCAAAAATTCAGCCAGCCTGGTAAAGGGAAACTCCTGGTATTCCTGCCGGATGTTGATGGTCTCGCCCTGGAGGTCCGAGGTGAGGTACAGTTCCTTCACGCTCAATCCGCACTCGGTATCGTCAAACAGGGTTTTGCGAAACTCTTCCAGCTCCTCCGACACGCGGTCGATCGAGCGGCAAACCTGAAAGAAGCGGCGTTCCATCTGGATGACGTCAATGCTGCGGTTGAAGGCCCTGTAATCTTCGATGGCATCGATTTGCCGCGCGATCTTGCCGAAGATCACCTTGCGGTCGTTCCTGAAGTCATGCACCAACCCGACAAAATCACCCAGTTGTTTTTCGTCGAGGCGCTTGTACACCACATCCAGGGCGGCCCGTTTCTGGCAGACAAGCAGCGCCCGCTTTCCGGAGGCGATGGCATCCGACATCAGGTTGCAGATCAGCTGCGATTTTCCAGTACCTGGCGGTCCCTGCACCACGATAGACTGGCCTGCTTTCACCGTTTTGATCGCATTTTCCTGGTACGCGTCGAGGGTAAAGGGAGTGTGAATTTTCTCTTCCCTCAACACGGGATTAGAAACGGATTTTCCCTCCGGGCCATCATCGGCCGCCTGAAAATTCTTGTTGAGAAAGAATTCCTCCAGGTCCAGGATGTTGTTCTCTTCGATCAGCTTCAGGTAGTCCGGCACAAGCTGAGACCCCGCCTGCGGAAAGATGCCCAGCACTGCTTCGGGGAAGAGCTTCAGCTCGCCATTGCGGTACTTGAGATCGAATTCCTCCTTCTTGAACTGCTGGAAGGGAACGAGCTCATCGCGGAAGTTGTCGGGATTGAAATTGATCTCGATCTTTTCCTTCAGCAACTGGTAGAGCTGCGTGCGAAAGACGGTGCTGTCGGCGTTGAAATCCTCGAAATTTGAGTCGAGCATTTCTTCATCCAGCGATACTTTATTATAGAACGAATACGCAAGCAGGAAATTCTTGTTCAGGGTGATGCCCGCCTGTTGGCGCGGGTGCAAAAACCATCCGTTATTTTCCTGGACGATTGACACGGGAAAGAAGAGCAGCGGGCAACACACGTGAGTGCCATCGGAAAATTTTCCGCGCACGAAAGGCCATCCGACGTGAAGGTCGTAAGATCCCCGTTCCTCGAACAAAAAGCCGTCTGCGCGCTGGATCTTCTTCAGCTTCTTGCTGACCTCGTTGTTATACTCCACCCGGCTGTCGAGCACCTGACAGAGCTTGATGGTCTTTCCGGCAATGAGCGCCTTCAGGACTTCAAATGAAGGAAATCCGTTCAATTGATTCACCTCGTGGAGGTCCACCAACTGCTCGGCCGACAGCCGCAGCAACAGCAGTGAGCGGTTATTACCCGAGAGATTGGTAAGACGGCGAAGATAGGACTGAAGAATATTTTTAACTTGACTGGTCACCACCATAGACAGAATTAAGAGTTAGTTCTCGCTCACCGCGGGTTTTCATCGCCACCCGCGATCAAACTTTTTTTAAAGATCAAGGACCGCCATCAATCATTTACTTTAACGTAAGGCAAAAGCCTCTCCACTTCCTGCTCTCCGAGGATGGATAATTTTCTAATGTCGCTCGCGTCAGCGAAGTCGCCATGCTGATATCTGTAAGAGATCAGCGCACGGGCGATCTTGTACCGGATATAGGGATGGGCGGATAACTGCTCTTCGCCGGCGACATTGATATTGATTCTTACCGGAACAAAACCGGACTTGATGAATGAAACATCCAGCAACCTTTTAACGACCGAAGAATCAAGACCATAGACCTCATTCAGCTGTTCGGGTTTTACAAACCCGCCCAGAGCATCGCGGAATTTTACAATCCTGATGGCAAGTTTGGACCCAATTCCATAAACACTTTTCAAAAGTATTGTATCCGCCGTATTAATATCAAAAGGTTCTTTACGCTTTACCCCACTTTCTTCTGAAAGGCCTTTTCTTCCCGCCTTCGGGGGTTTGACATCTTTCGATGCAAACCGGCTGTGGGCCGGAAGGTTAATATAAGGGTAAAGCTGATGATATAACGTACTATCGACTCCGTAGATTTTCAATAAATCCGTTCTTGCCGTGAATACCCCCCCTTTCTGCCGGTAGGCGGCAATACGCGTCGCCAGAATTCGGGGGAATCCCAGGGACCGCAACTGTTCTATGCTCGCGGTGTTGGGATCAAAAATGAACGGCGCCACAATCTGTTTTGTTGAAATCGTGGATGACCGGGTCGATCCGGAACCGCTGCTTGCGATCAAGCTATCGAGTTTTTGCTGGTCTTGAGTGTACCGACGGGGCTGGTTCGCCAACCACGTCCG
>DASVOT010000860.1:0-4244 GCA_036383235.1 Chryseosolibacter sp. | reverse complement strand
CAACTTCCGCTATTGCCCTTCTAAATGAATGTGGGGTAAACAAAAAGTTCTGACACTAAAAACAAATCCTGATAACCGGTAGTGGAGAAAAATATTTCGATACTACCGGTTATTCCGGACTAAATTTCGCCTTCCATTCACCTTTTGCCCAATCGATTACTTCCCCGGCTTTTTGGGTCAGCTTTCCCGTGCTGTCGAGCCAGCCTTCCCAGTAGCGGTAAACCGGATCTTTGCCCTCCAGTGGTTTCTCCCTGACCACATGACCGCGCAGGTAAATCCGTCCGTCATCAAGCTGGCGGATGTAAGAAACCGTCGGGTTGTTCATGACTGCATAGGCTCCCAGGGTTTTATCCCATAGCAGCTTTCCTTTCTTATCATAACAGAGCACACGCTCGGAGCCGCCACGGTATCGCTTGCTATCGTACGACAGCATGAAGACATACAGGTTTCCTTTCGTGTCCTGGGCTACACTCTGCGATTCCATCTCGTCGAACTGCGGTTTCACCGAACGCTTCCATTCCACCTTGCCACTCCTGCCGAGCTTGTAGAGCGTATTATTGCCGAAGGCTGCCGCGCCCCCGTCGCTGGTAAGAATCCATGGAGCGCCGTAACCAGGGTGTTCCAGAAAGGGCGCGAAGTATGTGGAGTATCCCAGCCTGTACCTGGCAATTGAATCCCTGGCGGATTCCATCGTCAGCTGACCGTATCCTGCATTATAAGCGAAAAGGAGAATGACTAAGGAATATCTGAATTTCATATATGTGGGGTTTGAAGATTATCCTGCTTGTCAATCATGGATTGTGCCAGATTCGGGAATCGACGGCTTCCAATGCGTAGTTTGTCAAATTTAAACAATAATTTACGCCGGGAGAATCTTTGTATCTCTGCCCTTTCGGGCCCTGAACTACCTGAAATTCCTCCCATCCGGAAAGATCTTCCCCTGCACAAATTCCTTATCCTTCCGGGACAACACCGGCGAAGTGGTTTCATCTGACCTGGACTTCGACGGGGAAATAGTATCCTCTCCTGAATCGGTAAGGTGACGCAGTAAACCGGAGAAATTATGACAGCGTTTTACGATCACATGAACCACTTCTCCTTCTCTCTGAAGATGACCTTCCACCATCAGCAACCTCGACTGGATGATCTCTTTCCGGTATTTATCAAACAATTGTGGGAATACCACCAGGTTGGCGTTCCCGGTTTCATCTTCCAGGGTAATGAAACAAATCCCGCTCGCCGTTCCGGGCCGCTGACGCACGAGGATCAGCCCTGCTACCTTCACCCGCTCACCGTTTTTCGCACGGGCTAACCTCGAGGCTGGTAATATCCTGAATTTTTCAAGCTCGCTTCTGATAAAACTTACAGGATGCGCTTTTACCGACAATGACATAGATGCATAATCTTGCACCACGTGCTCGCCCAGGGTCATGGCAGGAAGAGGGATTTGCTCTTCCGGAACATCTTTTCCACTCCCGCGCTGGAAGAGAGAGCCACCCTTATCTTGTGTCGATACCTCCCACAGCGCTTGGCGGCGGTCGAGACCGATGGACCGGAATGCATCTGCATCCGCGAGTTTTTCAAGGGCTGCGTCTGAAAGTCCCTTTTCACGAATCTCGTGGATAGATTTATAACCTGTCTTCCTTTCCTCAGTCAGAATTTTAATATCATCCTCACGCATCCCTTTCACCTGCCTGAATCCGAGTCGAAGGATCCAATACCTTCCGGATCTTCCTTCCAGCCTGTTATCCCAGTCTGAGTGGTTGATATCGACGGAGCGCACTTCCACTCCGTGTTTTTGGGCATCGATGATGATCTGGGCGGGCTGGTAAAAGCCCATCGGCATGCTGTTGAGAAGCGCGCAGGCAAAGACCTCCGGGTAATAACACTTGATCCAGGACGAGACGTATACGAGTAGCGCAAAACTTACGGCATGGCTCTCGGGGAATCCATAACTGCCGAAGCCCAGCAGTTGCTTGAATACACGGCGGGCGTACTCCTCGCTGTAACCGTTGTTCCTCATTCCCAGGACAAGTTTATGCTCGAACCTGGCAACTACTCCTTTTCCTTTGAAGGTGGCCATGCTCCGCCGCAATTCATCGGCTTCGCCCGGCGTAAAACCCGCCGCAACAATGGCAATCTTCATGGCCTGCTCCTGGAACAACGGTACACCCAGTGTACGGCCCAGAATTTCCTCCAGTTCCTTCGACGGATATTCGACAGGCTCCTCCCCGTTCCGCCTCCGGAGGTAAGGATGCACCATGTCTCCCTGGATGGGACCAGGTCGTACAATTGCTACCTGGATCACCAGGTCGTAAAAGCACTTTGGCCTGAGCCGTGGCAACATGGATTGCTGTGCCCGGCTCTCGATCTGGAAGACGCCGATCGTGTCGGCATGACTCGTCATCTCATACACCCTCGGATCATCCTGCGGAATGTTTGCCAGGGTCAGGTCAAGTCCGTAATGTTTTTTCGCCAGTTCAAACGCTTTCCGGATACAAGTGAGCATCCCCAGTGCCAGCACATCTATTTTCAAAAATCCCAGCGCCTCGATGTCGTCCTTGTTCCATTCGATATTCGTGCGGTTCTCCATCCGCGCATTCAGTACGGGGCATAGATCGGAGAGCTTTCCCTCTGTAATCACAAATCCACCTGTGTGCTGCCCCAGCTGGCGCGGGAATCCCATGAACTGCTCTGTGAGCTGAAGCACTTTCCTGATGGTCGGATCGTCTGGGTTTATTCCCTGGCCCAGGATCCTTTCCCGGTCAAAGCCATCGTCTTCGAAATCCCAGATCAAACCGGAAAGGCGATTGATGGTGTCGACCGATAAACCCATGGCCTTGCCCACATCGCGGATCGCTCCCTTGTGATGCTGTTGTGTGACGGTGGCGACGATGGCCGCGCGGTCGCGGCCATATTTTCCATAGATGTATTGCATCACTTCCTCCCTGCGTTCATGCTCGAAGTCGACATCGATATCCGGTGGCTCGTTCCGCGCGGAGGATATGAAACGCTCAAACAACAAATCGAATTTCGAGGGATCCACCGACGTGATGCTCAGGCAATAGCAGACCGTTGAGTTAGCCGCTGACCCTCTCCCCTGACAAAGTATTCCCTTACTCCGCGCATACCGCACAATATCGTAGACCGTGAGAAAGTATTCGGCATAATTGACCTGTTCAATAAAATCAAGCTCATGGCGGATGGAGGACTGAATCTTTTCCGGGATCCGTCCGTCAAAAAGTTGCCTGGCGCCTTCCCATGTGAGGTACGTGAGCTCCTCCTGCGGAGTGCGCCCATCGCTTGTGATCTCTTTTGGATATCGGTATTTTAATTCATCGAGCGAAAACACGCACGCTTCGGCAATAGCCTGTGTTTGCGAGACCGCATCCGGATATTTCCGGAATAAGCGCACCATTTCATCGTTGGATTTCAAGTGTCTTTCCGCATTGGGATGCAAGCGGAATCCGGCATTGAAGATGGTGCATTTTTCCCGCACGCAGGTGACGACATCCTGCAATTCCCGGCGCCCGGGCTGGTGATAATGAACATCGTTGGTGGCCACCATCGGAATTTTATACCGATCCGACAGCTGGGAGAGTCGAAATAAATACTTGGCATCTTCACCGCGATAAGTCCGAGATGCGGCGAGATACAGCTGGTCGCCGAAAGCATCCCGGTATTGCTGCAAGGCATTTTTGAAAGGGATATCAAAATCGAAAACTTTGTTCAGGGAAGGCGGAGGGAGAACGACAAACCTGGATCCTTTCGCGTGGCTGTAAACGTCGGCTTTATATAAATGGCATTGTCCCTTTTCCGTGCGAAGATTGCCAACAGTAAGGAGGGCGGACAACTGTGCGTATGCCTTGCAGTCTGTCGGGAATGCCAGCAGGCTTGGGCCGTCCAGGAGGTCAAGCCTGCAGGCGGGTATAATCCGGATGCCGGATTTTTTCGCGGCAACATGCCCACGCACAATCCCGGCAAAGGTGTTCCGATCGGTGATCGCAATAGAACGATACCCCAACACCGCCGCCTGCTCCACCATCTCTTCAGGATGTGAGGCACCGCGAAGAAAACTGAAATTGGTGGTGACCTGAAGTTCCGTGTAGTGCATGGGTGTTGAGGATTTTTGATAAGCTGTTAGGGAAATGGGTTTGTCATGCTGGGATTGTAGGTTAGCTTGAAGGCTCATCACTTTGTTCACCTCACCCTAAATCCCTCTCCTAAAGGAGAGGGACTTTTCC
>DASVOT010000859.1:0-5258 GCA_036383235.1 Chryseosolibacter sp. | reverse complement strand
GCGAGCGTTACTCCTTTCACGTCATCGATGATCTGCGCGTAAATACCGGTATTGCTTCTGAACACCGATAACCTGGGCCGCTCGTGCGTTCCGTTGATTTTCTTGCGCACGCCCAGCTTTATCCGTTCGCGTCTTTCTCTGTTCTTGCCTGCCATATTTTTATATATGATGCCTATCTGTTTTTCTTACAGGTTACCCCGATTATTTCGCAGCTGCCTTGCCAGCCTTTCTGCGTATATACTCACCCGTGAAGCGCACGCCCTTACCTTTGTAAGGCTCGACTTTCCGCAGTGATTTTATCTTCGCCGCCACCTGGCCAATCAATTGCTTGTCGGAACCCTCCAGCACAATGGTGGGGTTTCCACCTTTTTCCTGGAAAGCCGTAACCTTCAGCTCAGAAGGAACGGCGACAAATACGTTGTGCGAATATCCAAGGCTGAGTTCCAGCACGTTGGATTGCGCATTGGCTTTATATCCTACACCTACCAGCTCCATCTGGGCCTTGTAGCCTTTCGATACGCCTTCCACCATGTTGGCGATGAGCGCACGGTACAAACCATGCATGGCTTTATGCCGCTTCTGCTCCGTCGGCCGCTGCAGCGTCACCAGCCCGCCCTCGTGCTTGACGACGAAATTGGGTTCGATGGGCTGATGTAATTCTCCTTTGGGCCCCTTTACGGACACCAGGTTCTTATCCTTTGAGTAGGTGAACGTGACTCCGGAAGGAATTTTAATCGGTAATTTGCCTATCCTTGACATGCCTTTTAATTAATAGACGTAACACAATACTTCACCACCCACGTTCATCGTGCGCGCCTCCTTGTCGGTGATAACACCTTTTGAGGTGGACAGGATCGCTACTCCAAGACCATTCAGCACGCGGGGCATCGACGAGGCATTCGAATACTGCCGCAAACCGGGCGTGCTGATACGCTCCAGCTTCGTGATGGCGGATTCGCGCGTCTCCGGGTTGTATTTCAGGGCGATCTTGATCTTGCCCTGGTGGTTGTCAGTCTCCTCAAACTTGTAATTGAGGATATAACCCTTGTCGAATAACACCTTGGTTATTTCCTTTTTCAGATTGGAAGCAGGGATCTCCACGACACGGTGGTTTGCCTTGATGGCATTCCGCAACCGCGTTAAATAGTCTGCTATAGGATCAGTCATTTTCTTATTTTCTTATTAATAAGCAAGCCCGCGTTTTTGAAACCGGGCTGCAAAGATATTGAACAATTTCGATTATTCAAACTGTTACCTGGTTTCGCCCCGTCCTTCGGGCGTGACGACCTTGATACTCAGCAACCAATATTTTCTGGCTTCAAGCCCGGCGGTGAACCAGGCTTTTCAGCAACCGGAAGTGGTTTTTACCGACCCCGAAGCCCGCGACCCGGACCCGGCGCCTTTCGCCACCTACCAGCTGGCCTTCGTCAGGCCGGGGATCTTCCCGTCAGAGGCCATTTGACGAAAGACGTTCCGGCAAACTCCGAATTTCCGGATATACCCTCTCGGACGGCCGGTGAGCTTACAACGGTTCTTCAACCGGACCGGGGAAGCATTGCGGGGCAGCTTATCCAAAGCCACATAGTCCCCTGCCGCTTTTAAAGCCTTCCTTTTGGCGGCGTACGTGTTGACAAGCCTCTCTCTTTTTGCCTGCCTCGCGATTACAGATAATTTAGCCATGCTTGTTTTTTAATGATATTATTTCGCAAATGGCATCCCGAATTCCTTCAGGAGCGCATAGCTTTCCTCGTCAGTTTTGGCGGTGGTGACAAACGTGATGTCCATCCCGCTGATCTTGTTTACTTTATCAATTGAAATCTCGGGGAAAATGATCTGCTCCTTCACTCCAAGCGTATAATTCCCGCGACCGTCAAAACCCTTTGAGTTCACACCGCGGAAGTCCCTTACCCGCGGAAGAGCGACGTTCACCAGGCGGTCAAGAAACTCAAACATCTTGTCTCCGCGAAGAGTGACGCGCACACCGATGGGCATGTTCTCCCTCAGCTTGAAATTGGAAATGGCTTTCTTCGATTTCGTTGCAACAGCTTTCTGCCCGGTGATGCTGGTGATCTCCTCCACGGCCACATCGATGAGCTTTTTATCGGTTACCGCCACACCCATCCCCTTGTTGATACAGATCTTCTCGATCTTCGGAACCTGCATCACAGACTTGTAGCTGAATTTCTGTTTTAATGCGGGGACAATCTCCTTTATGTATTTGTCCTTTAATCTCGGCGTTGCCATTATTTGATAATTTCTCCGGTTTTCTTTGAATATCTCTGAAGCTTACCTTTCTCGTCGGGCTTGCGGCCCACGCGCGTGGGGTTTCCGCTTGCCGGGTCGATCAGCATCAGGTTGCTGATGTGAATGGACGACTCCATCTTCGCGATGCCTCCTTCCGGTTTACCGGCCGACGGCTTGGTGTGTTTGGTCATCATGTTGACGCCCTCCACCAGTGCGCGTCTTTTCTCGCGGTTCACCTCGAGGACTTTCCCTTGCTTGCCTTTGTCATCGCCGGCCAGAACCTTCACGGTATCGCCTTTGCGAATGTGCAATTTGGGCTGCTGATTCTTTTTTCTCTCCATGGCTTAAATCACTTCTGGGGCCAATGAAACTATTTTCATAAACTGCTTTTCCCTCAACTCGCGGGCCACCGGTCCGAAAATACGGGTTCCTCTCGGCTCGTCCTGCGCGTTCAGTAACACGGCAGCGTTATCTTCAAAGCGGATATAAGATCCGTCTTTTCTTCTCACTTCCTTGCGGGTCCTCACAATCACGGCCCTGGAAACAGTTCCCTTCTTCACCTGGCTGGTGGGCAGGGCAGACTTCACGGTAACCACTATTTTATCACCAACAGAAGCGGATCCTTTGCGGGTTCCACCCAGCACGTGCATACAAAGAACTTCCTTGGCGCCGCTGTTATCCGCTACGGTAAGTCTGGATTCGGTACGTATCATATCGCTTTACTTATTCTCTTTTTCAATTTTTTTTGACCTGCTTTCTTCGAGCTTTCAGGCGGCAGGCATGGGCCGTGCCCCTGCGCGCATCCCCAACCTATTTCGCTTTCTCCAGGATCTCCACCAGCCTCCAGCGCTTGTCCTTGCTGAGCGGACGGGTTTCCATGATGCGTACCGTATCGCCGATACCCGCGGTATTTCCTTCATCGTGCGCCTTGAACTTGGTGGTCCGGTTCACAAATTTGCCGTAGATCGGATGTTTCACCTTTCTATCGACCGCAACCGTGATGGTCTTCTGCATCTTGTTGCTGGTCACTTTTCCGATTCTTTCTTTTCGTTCGTTCCTTTCCATAGGAAATTATTTTTGAAGTTCTTTTGCTCTGAGCTCCGTGCACAACCGCGCAATTTCCTTGCGTGTTTGATTGATCTTCATAGGATTTTCAATCGAAGAGATCTTGTGTGCGAACTGGATCTTTCGCAAAGCCTCCTTTTCTGTGGTGATGGCTTCTTTTAATTCGGCCACGCTAAGTGCCTTGATGTCAGATTTTTTCATGCCTTGGTGGTTGTCTCTACGTAGTCTTTCCTGACGGTAAATTTCGTCTTAATGGGCAGTTTGCCATCGGCCAGCGCCAGAGCTTCTTTCGCGGTAGCGATGTTCACTCCTCCTGCCTCGAACAGGATGGTACCCGGTTTGATGACGGCCACCCAGTATTCAGGTGCGCCTTTACCTTTACCCATACGAACCTCGGCAGGTTTTCTGGTGATCGGTTTGTCAGGGAATATCCGGATCCACACCTGGCCTTCGCGCTTCATTGCGCGCGTAACTGCAATACGGGCCGCCTCAAGCTGGCGGGCGGTAATCCATCCGCCTTCCAGCGCTTTCAGGGCAAAAGATCCGAAAGCTATCGTATGTCCACGGGTGGCCATGCCTTTTACGCGGCCTTTCTGCATTTTTCTGAACTTCGTTCGTTTAGGCTGTAACATCGTTACCTGACTTTATTCGTTCGCTTCTGAGTAAACTTATCAATTTCTTCTTCCGCCACCGCTGCCGCCGCGACGCGGTCCGGCTCCTTCGCCGCCGCGCCTGCCGCCTGCGTTACCTTCCCTGCGCCGGCCGCCACGCTCGCCGCCTCGTTCGCGCGGACCGCCACCCTGACCCTGCGGGGCATTGCTCACCACACCGATGTTCGGAGACAGATCGCGCTTGCCGTAGATCTCACCTTTGAAGATCCAGACCTTGATCCCGATCTTTCCGTACACCGTCTGCGCTTCCGAGATCGCATAATCGTTTTCGGCGCGAAGTGTGTGCAGCGGAATACGGCCCTCTTTATATTGCTCGGTCCGCGCCATATCAGCACCCGCCAAACGACCGGAAACCTTGATCTTGATACCTTCTGAACCTACGCGCATGGCGGAGGCAATCGCCTGCTTCATCGCGCGCTTATACGAGATACGGGCTTCGATCTGCTGCGCGATCGACTCGCCCACCAGCTTCGCGTCCAGCTCGGGACGCTTTATTTCAAAGATGTTGATCTGCACATCCTTGCCGGTGATCTTCTTCAATTCTTCCTTGATCTTGTCGACTTCGTTGCCGCCTTTTCCAATCACAACACCGGGACGAGCGGTGTGAATGGTCAGGGTGATGCGCTTGAGCGTCCTCTCAATCACCACTTTGGCAATGCCGCCTTTCGGAATACGCGCCTGCACATATTCCCTGATCTTGTGATCTTCAACTAGTTTATCTGAAAAGGTCTTGCCTCCATACCAGTTGGAATCCCAACCGCGAACAATTCCTAATCTGAATCCAACAGGATTAATTTTTTGTCCCATTTATTTATTCCTTAGTTTCTTTTTCTACTGCCGTTTCCTGAACAGCTTCTTCTTTTTTCAGGCTGTCGATCACAAGGGTTACGTGGTTGGAGCGCTTCCGCACGCGGTGCGCCCGGCCTTGCGGCGCCGGCCTCAGCCTTTTCAGCATCCGGCCCCCGCCAACCCAGATATCCTTTACAAAAAGGTCGGCATCTTCCAGTTTCAGATCCTCGTTTTTAATTCCCCAGTTGGAAATGGCTGACAGCAACAGCTTCTCCAGACTGACCGAACCGATCCTTGCTTCATGCTTCAGGATACTGAGCGCTTTGTTCACCCTTTCACCTCTGATGAGGTCGGCAACCAGCCGCATTTTCCTGGGCGAGGAAGGAACGTTTGTCAGCTTGGCAACAACAGGCCCTTTCTTTGCGGCCTCTTTTCTCGCGTCGCGCTTTTCTCTTTTAACAACAGACCGCTTCGTCTTTTTCGCTGTCT
>DASVOT010000858.1:0-6291 GCA_036383235.1 Chryseosolibacter sp. | reverse complement strand
CTTGATGGGATAGTATTCGTCGAGGTTGAAAGAATGTACGTTCCTGAAACTGAGCCCTTCCTGCTTGTGCATCCTTACCAGCTCCGCGTACACGCGCGTAGGCGTAGACCCCGTTGCCAGGCCCAGGACGCAGGGCTTGTTCTCTTTTGCCCGCGACCTGATCAACGTGGCGATCTGCCCGGCGACGAACAGCGAAGCTTCGTTCGAGTCACTGAAGATCTTCACGGGGATCTTTTCAAAGGCGGCAAGGTCATTATTCATAAGCTGAGTTGTGTTGGCGGTCCTTAAAGCAGCCGTAAAGTATCTTAAAAACACCGAAATTTTCAAGTGTTTCCGGTAACATATTTGTCATCTTTGCGCTCAGGCTGACAGCTGCCGGAAAAAGGTAAAGTCCCTGCCGGATGGTCACCGCCCAAAGATCAAAATAATCCACCTTATCTTTGTGCGCGAGCGACGGTATTCAGCCTTCGGCCGGCAGCCAACAGTCAACAGCCGATGAAAGACTTCAGGACCGAGATAAAAATTACGCCCTCTTCTTTGCCCATCACCCGGGGCAGCCGCATCCTTACCCAGGGTTCCTGTTTTGCGGACGCCATTGGCGCACGGCTCAGTATCCATAAGATCAATACGCTGGTGAATCCCTTCGGCGTGATCTACAATCCTGACTCGATTCATAAAGTGCTGGAGTATGCCATTTTCAACGAATCGCTTCCGGAGCACACCTTCATCAGGAACCAGGACCTCTACCTGAATTTCAATTTTCATTCTGAGTTTTCCGCCCTTTCAAAAGAACAGCTCGTTTCAAGGCTGATGAACACCATCGGCGCCACGCACTATTTTTTAAAGGATGCCGGCCTGCTGCTGCTTACCTACGGCACCGCCTGGGTGTATCATCGAAAGGAAACAGGGGAGGTGGTTGCGAACTGCCATAAGGTACCGTCATCCATGTTTACCAAATCGCTGCTCTCCGCTGAGTCGGTGTGCGACTCTTTCAGGCGCTTTTATACCTCACTGAAAAAATTCAACGACAAAATCAAGATCATCCTTACCGTGAGTCCGGTCCGGCACCTTCGCGACACCCTTGAGCTGAATGCGGTCAGCAAAGCTGTACTCCGGATTGCGTGTCATGCCATCAGCAATAAATACGATGATGTGGAATATTTTCCGGCCTTTGAAATGATGACGGACGACCTGCGCGATTACCGATTCTACAAGGCCGATATGATCCATCCGACCCCTGAGGCCGAGGACTATATCTGGGAGAAATTCATGGAACGGTATTTTAATCCCGACCTGCGGGATTTTGTAAGAAAATGGTCTGAAGTGTTGTCCGCATTGCGACATAAACCGTTTCATCCTCAGTCGGCGTCACACCAGCAATTTTTGAAGGAGACGCTGCTGAAGCTACAGGAACTCAGGCCGCTGGCGGATGTCGAAGAAGAAATCAGGCAGGTCAGGCAGCAGATGATTATTTCACCAACATGATTGAAACAAGAAAGGCAAACCGGCTGATCCATTCCACTTCGCCGTATCTTCTGCAGCACGCGTTCAACCCGGTAGACTGGTTCGAATGGGGAGACGAGGCATTGTCGAAGGCGAAGGCGGAGGACAAGCCGATCCTGGTCAGCATTGGCTATTCGGCCTGTCACTGGTGTCATGTGATGGAACGGGAGGTTTTTGAAAAGGACGACATCGCCCGGCTCATGAACCAGAATCTGATCTGCATCAAAGTCGATCGCGAGGAAAGGCCCGACATCGATCAGGTCTACATGGAGGCCGTCCAGGCAATGGGCATCAACGGAGGCTGGCCTCTGAATGTGTTTCTCACGCCGGACCAGAAGCCTTTTTACGGGGGAACCTATTTTCCGCCTGATCAGTGGGTTCAGGTGATCCGGGGAATCGAAAACGCATATCGCAACAGGCGCGCGGAAGTGGAGACCTCCGCGGAAGAATTGACAAAAGCGCTTGCCGGGCACGACGCCTCCCGCTATAAAAAAGAAACGGAGGCGGCCGACCTGAAACAGGATCTGGCATCGATCAGCGCAAAGCTCAAGCCGTCGTTCGACAAGACCTGGGGTGGCCTGGAGAAAACACCCAAGTTCATCATGCCGTCGGTCTGGCGCCTGCTTCTGCGGTGTTATCGCGTGACCCGCGATGAAGAATTGCTTCAGCACGTCCTGTTCACGCTGAAGAAGATCGCCATGGGTGGCATCTATGACCAGGCGGGCGGCGGGTTCGCGCGGTATTCGGTCGACCAATACTGGTTCGTTCCACACTTTGAAAAAATGCTCTATGACAACGCGCAGCTTATGAGTCTCTATGCCGAAGCCTTTGCCCTGACCGGGGACGGGCAATTCCGGACCGTCATTGATGAAACATTTGAATGGCTGCAGACCGAAATGATGGACGGCCACGGCGGTTTTTATTCAGCGCTCGACGCCGACAGCGAGGGGGAGGAAGGCAGGTTCTATGTCTGGACGGCTGCGCAGATCAGGGACGTCGCTGGAGAGGATGCCGACTTGTTCGTTGAGTACTATTCAATAAAGGAGAAGGGCAATTGGGAGCCGGATAAGAATATTCTCATGCGTGTTCACAACGAGGAAGACTTCCTGAAGAAGCACAACCTTTCGCCGGACGCGTGGAAGCAAAAACTGAAGCGGATGAAAGACCGGCTGCTCGAGGTTCGCGACCAAAGGGTCAAACCCGCGCTGGATGACAAGATCATCACCGGATGGAATGCGATGACGGTCGTCGGCCTGGTCGACGCCTATAAGGCACTGGGCAGAGAACCCATGCTGCAAGCCGCGCTGCGGAATATGCAATTCATCGAGAATGAGCTCACGGAAGGACTGACACTTTTCCGCTCGTGGCGTAAGAAGCGCTCGAACGTGAAGGGATTCCTCGATGACTACGCCTATGTCATTCAGGCGTGTATCCGCCTTTACGAGGTGACGTTCGACGAATACTGGATCCGTCGCGCCAACGCCCTTGCCCACCACACGGTCGACAATTTCTTTGACCCGGCCGACGGCTTCTTCCGGTACGCGCGGCAGGATGCGGAAAGGCTGATTGCTTCCCGCAAAGAGATATTCGACAATGTCATCCCCGCCTCCAACTCCGTCATGGCTCAAAGCCTTTACCACCTGGGAATCATTTTCGATGACAACGTGTTGAAAACGATCTCGGAAAAGATGACTTTCTCGCTGGGCCATCTGATCGCCTCCGAACCGAATTACATGTCGAACTGGGGAATCGCATATGCCGAGATGAAAAAAGGAATGGCCGAAGTGGTCTTTACAGGAAAGGACGCGCGCGCTGCCGCCCGCGAGATGTTCCGCACCTTTCAACCTTTTGTCATTGCCATGGGCGCAGAAAAAGAAAGCAACCTTCCCCTGCTGGAAGGTAAAACCGCGATGAACGACCGGTTAACGATACATGTCTGTTACGACAAGAGTTGCCGGCGACCTGTCGACAACGTGGTGGAAGCCCTGGAGCAGATTTTGTGATGGTTGTTTGCGTAATTTTCCATTACTTTGGAAGGTGGAAATGTTTGACACCGACAACATCCGCAAAACCCTCTTTGCGGACCTTTTACTGCCTGTTCCCATTCCCCGCCTGTTTACGTACCGCGTTCCCTACAACCTGAACGACTATGTCCGGGTAGGGCAGCGTGCCATCGTTCAGTTCGGCGACCGCAAGGTCATCACCGGTCTCATTTCCCGGATTCATGAGGAGCCGCCGACGGATTTTGAAGTGAAATCCATTCTCGAGCTTCTTGACGATTTTCCCTCGGTGAATGAAGTCCAGATGAAGGTATTCCAATGGATCGCCGACTATTACATGTGCGCCCTGGGAGAAGTGATGAACGCCGCTTTACCCGCGGGATTAAAATTGTCGAGCGAGTCTATGGTTCAGCTCCACCCGGCCTTCAACCTGGATGAAACGCAGCTGGAGTTCTCGGAAAAAGAGGTCATGCTTTTGAGGAAACTCCAGCATGGCACCCTGACTTACACGGAGATCACGAAATTCCTCGGCGTGCGGTACATCTATTCCATTATTAAGTCCCTTGCCTCAAAGGCGGCGATCATACTTTTTGAAGAAGTAAAGGAAAGATTCAAACCTAAAACGGAGAAAAGGATCCGGCTGAACGCCAGCCTGAACAACGCGAAGGCCCTCGAAGAGTTGTTCGTCACCTTTTCATCCCGACCGAAACAGGAAGCAATCCTGCTGAAGTTTTTACAGGAAGTGCCGGTGCTTCAGTCGCCGGACTCGAACAAGACCGGTATTTCAAAAAAAACGTTGCTGGAAGGCGATGTCTCCGCTCCGTCGCTCCAGACGCTTATCCGCAATGAGGTACTCGAAGAATTCGAAACGGTTGTCCCGCGATTCGGCTTCGCGGCTCCGAAGGAATCTCCTGTTGTCGCCCTGAGCGAGGAGCAGGAGCGGGTGCTCTTCGCGATCATCAAGAGTTTTGAAGACCATACCGCCACCTTGCTGCATGGCATCACGGGCAGCGGCAAGACGGAGATCTACATCCACCTGATCAAGAGAGCGCTCGAGAGCGACACACAGGTGCTTTACCTTCTTCCCGAAATTGCATTGACGACGCAAATCGTTCAGAGGCTTAAAAATATTTTCGGCGCCGGCATGGGAGTCTATCATTCCCGGTTTTCCGATAATGAGAGGGTGGAGGTCTGGAACGGTATTTTGACCGGGAAGTTCAAGTTTGTGATCGGCGTGCGGTCTTCCGTGCTGCTGCCCTTCGACAACCTGGGGTTGATCATTGTCGATGAAGAGCATGATCCCTCGTACAAGCAACATGAGCCCGCGCCGCGCTATCACGCGCGCGATGTGGCGATGATCCTGGCGCGCCAGCACCACGCGAAAGTTCTGCTTGGCTCGGCAACGCCCTCGGTTGAATCGTATTTCCATGCGCTCCAAAATAAATATGGACTGGTGAAGCTTCATAAGCGTTTCGGCGATGCCAGCCTGCCGGAGGTCATCCTGGCGGATATCGGCAGGGAACGGAAACAAAAAACGCTCAAGGGCGAATTCTCGCAGGCCCTCCTGAAACGCATCGGCGAGACGCTGTCGAAAAAAGAGCAGGTCATCATCTTTCAGAACCGGAGGGGCTATTCGCCCATGATGAGCTGTGAAGACTGCGGCTGGGTTCCCAAGTGTGTGAATTGTGCCGTCAGCCTCACCTATCACCAGTACCGGCACGCGCTGGTTTGTCATTACTGCGGTTATAAAGAGGCGGCTCCTCACCAGTGCCCGGTCTGCACCTCTACGCATATTCGTACCGTTGGATACGGCACGGAGAAACTCGAGGAGGAATTGAACGTCTATTTTCCTGACGCGAAGGTGCAGCGCATGGACCTCGATACCACGCGGTCAAAAACGGGCTATGATTCCATCCTCGCCGAATTTGAAAACGGCGCCACGGACATCCTGGTGGGTACGCAGATGGTTACCAAGGGACTCGATTTCAACAAGGTGAGCCTGGTAGGCGTTTTCAATGCCGACCGGATGATGCATTTTCCGGATTTCCGCTCCCATGAGCGCGCCTACCAGCTGATTACCCAGGTAAGCGGGCGCGCCGGCCGGAGGGAGAAGCGTGGCCAGGTCGTTATCCAGACGAGCAACCCGAACCATCCGGTGCTGAATTTTATTCTCAACAACGATTTTGATGCCTTCTTCAGAAGAGAAATCGACGACCGCCGTCACCACGGCTATCCGCCCTTCACGCGCCTGATTGAAATTGTCGTCCGGCACACTGATAAAAAAGTTGCGCGTGACGCTTCCCAGCACGTAGCCGCCCGGCTGCGCGAGGGTCTTCCCGACATAAAGATCCTGGGGCCCGGCGAACCGATGATCGCCAGGATCCGCAACCAATACCTCATGGCTATCCTGTTGAAAATCACGCGCGGCAAAAGCGACCTCACCCGGGTCAAGACGGTTATTCACGACAGCATCGAAGCCGTGTCGAAAGAAAAGAATTTCCGCAACGTGAGATTCGTAACCGATGTAGATCCTCAGTGACAGTACCGCGGGTTACCGGGCCGGACATCCTGGATCTTCTCCTGAATCGCCGCGCCACGGATTCGTAATTGAGAAGATAAATCGATAAATTTACAAATTATCGTTTTTCATGGAAGAGAAGGAAAAGGACATTCAGGAGCTCCTGCGCCGGGTTGACGACCTTGCCCGGCAACAAAAAATTCTCCAGGACGAGATCGTGAAGCTGCGCCAGGATGCTTACAAACTGAAGCCAACCGAAGGAGCATCCAC
>DASVOT010000857.1:0-7283 GCA_036383235.1 Chryseosolibacter sp. | reverse complement strand
GGCCGTCCCGGCACGATGGTTGCGGTGGCTGGTTTATTTTTCTACCTTTCGCAAACTCAACGATTCTTCGCTTTGAAAAAAATATTGATCCCTGTCGCTCTCCTGAGCAGTGTATTCTGTTTTGGCCAGCAGCTGGAAGGTTATGAGCAGACCCTACCGGGGACGGCAGTGAAATTCAAAATGGTTCCTGTTCCCGCCGGTTCTTTCCTCATGGGAAGCCCCGCCAGTGAAAAGGGTCGCGACGCTGACGAGGGCCCTCAGAAAAAAGTGCAGCTAAGCGCGTTTTGGATGGGAGAAAAGGAAGTGACATTCGCTGAATGGGATGCGTTCTTCAAGAACATGGACGTTCCTCAGACAAAAAACATTTCCGTCGACGCAGTTTCCAGGCCGACAGCACAGTACATCGATCTGACATGGTGAATGGGCCGGGATGCGCGCGACCCCACCAACAGCATGAGCCAGCAGGCAGCCCTGATGTACTGCAAGTGGTTGTACGAAAAAACGGGAGTCTTTTACCGCCTGCCCACGGAAGCGGAGTGGGAATACGCCTGCCGGGCGGGAACGTCAACGGCCCGGCCGTTCGGTAATGATCCGAAACAGCTCGCGTCGTACGGTTTCTTCAACGGAAACAGTGAGGGAAAATACCATAAAACGGCCTCGCTGAAACCGAACGGCTGGGGGCTATATGACATGCTTGGGAACCTGAGCGAGTGGACGCTGGATCAATACCTGGCAGATGGCTATGCGAAGATGCCGGCGAATGCAAAGGATCCGCTGGTGCCTCCGGCATCGAAATATCCGAAGGTTGTCCGCGGCGGTTCGTACCTGGATGAAGCCGGCGTGCTGCGCTGCGCAAACCGGATCCCTTCCGACGCGGCCTGGAATAAGCGCGATCCCCAGATACCGAAAAGCAAATGGTGGCTCACAGACGGAATGTTTATGGGCTTTCGCCTGGTCCGGCCCGCTGAGGCTCCCGCCAAAGAAGAGATCGAAAAGTTTTTTGAAAGGTATCTTAAATGATCACGCTGCGCCAAATTCACACTTTTGCAACCCAAAGGTTAAATTCCATCGCTTTCTGTTGTGTGTTTATGTGTTTGTGGCTTAATTGAATAAGAATCGATAACGTCCGTTTAAACAAAAATTCCCATCTATAAACAATCCATTATGGAAAAAGAAAAAGTAACGCAATCCCGCAGAGACTTTGTGAAACAAAGTACCATGCTCGCCGGAGGAATGATGGCTATGCCATTGGTGTCGAACGCCGGGTACTTCAATAGTTCCGTTGATGACACGATTAAAATCCCCATGATCGGATGCGGGGGAAGAGCCACGGGCGCGGCCATGCAAGCCCTCTCGACGAAACAGAATGTGAAACTGGTGGCGATGGCTGACGCTTTCCGCGACCGCCTGGATCAGTCCTACAAGGCGTTAACAGATGGCGACGAAGGAAATGTAAAAGACCGTGTGGCCGTAACAGAAGCGACAAAATTTGTCGGGTTCGATGCCTATAAAAAAGTGATCCCGCTCGCAGACGTGATCATCATTGCCACGCCTCCGGGTTTCCGCCCCATTCACTTCGAGGAAGCCATCCGCCAGAACAAGCAGGTCTTCATGGAAAAACCGGTCGCCACCGATCCGGCCGGCGTGAAAAAAGTCCTGGAAGTTGCCGAAATAGCCAAAAAGAAAAAACTGAATGTCGTGGTCGGGTTGCAACGCCACTATCAGACGTCGTACCGTGAATTGTTGAAACGCGTAAAAGATGGAATGATCGGCGACATCACCTCGGGTCAGGTATGGTGGAACAGCGATGGAGTATGGGTGAGGCCGCGCAAACCGGATCAGACCGAGATGGAGTACCAGATGCGCAACTGGTATTACTTCAACTGGCTCTGTGGCGACCACATCACCGAGCAGCACATCCACAACATCGATGTCATGAACTGGTTCAAAGGCGCGTATCCCGTGAAAGCGCAAGGGATGGGGGGACGCCAGGTCAGGACCGGCAAGGAATTCGGAGAGATCTACGATCACCATTACGTCGAGTTTCAGTATGCCGATGGCACGATCCTCAACAGCCAGTGCCGGCACATCAAAGGCACCTACTCCATCGTTGACGAAATGCTCATCGGAACGAAAGGCGTGGTGAAATGCGGCGCCGCCGAGATCACCACATCGAACGGGAAATCGCTTTACAAGTTCGATAAGTCGAAGGAAAACGAGCCTTACCAGAATGAGCACGATGAATTGTTCGCTGCCATTGCAAAGGGAGAATATAAATTCGCCGACGCTGAGAATGGCGCAAAATCGACCATGACTTCCATCATGGGCCGCATGGCGACCTATTCGGGACAAGTCATGGAATGGGATAAGGTGCTTAACTCCGGAATCAGCATTCAGCCGGAGAAATACGCATGGGATGCGCCGCCTCCCGTATTGCCGGATGCCAATGGGTTCTATCCTGTTGCAACCCCGGGGGTAACGAAATTCTTTTCTTAACCTCAAGAGAAGAGGCTGCCCCGATGGCAGCCTCTTCCTTTTCTGTCCAGATCTTTAACTCACAAACAAAGCGGGCCTTCAGAAATTCGAGTTTTGAGACGCCCCACGCTTTTTTATTTCTCCGCGTACACCTTAGCTTGCATGCCGAAGACCACTTAAACAACCATGCATTCAGTATTCTTCTGGAAGGATTGGCCCGCCCATTACAGGACCCTTTGGCTTACACTGTCCGGTCTCTTCATCCTTTCCCTGCTTTTTTTATGGATCGGTTACTTTCAGGACGCCCATGGCATCATCGATTGGCAGAAAATCCAGGAACAGAAAATTGTTGAGACCACGGTCCACCAATTCCGGCTGGGTCCTTTCGAGCTGAACATCCCCGCGGAAAGCTATGTCATCTTCGAGTTTCTCCAGGGAAGCGAAATCCACCACAACATCCTTGCCTCTTATGTTTTCCTGACGGTTCTGGTGATTGCAGGCATGGTGCTGCTGTCGGTGATCACCACCCTTCCCCGGTTCTGGTATTACCTGGGAATGGCGCTGTTTATTCTCTTTGTCGCAGCGCTCAGGCTTGAGGTAGTGGTGCTGTTCGGCGTCCACGGTTACCTCGTTCCAGCCATCATCCTCTTTTTATTCGTTGCTCTGAGTTTCTACTTCAAGAGCTTCCGCTCTTCCGCCGATTTTGCCGTAAGGATTCTGTCATTTCTCTTGCTGGCAGCGGTATGCGGTGTCGTTATCTATTCGTCCTCTTCCATCCGTTTTCCGATGCTGCACCTGGCGGTGACGGCTTATCTGCCCGCCTTGATACTCTGCGTTCTCTTCATCGTGATGGTGGCACATGAGATCCTGGTTTCGTTTGTCTACATCGCCAGCCAGGGCTCAAAAAGCCTCCGCCATTTTCTGATCATCAGCACGATATACCTGGTGAATGTATTCATCACCTGCCTCCATGAAATCGGCGTGATCGACTGGCAGTTTCTCTACCTCAACCTGTACCTGCTCCTGTGTACCTCGGCGTTGCTCGGCCTCTGGGGATTTAAACTGAGAGAGCCTCTCTACGAATCGATCCTTCCGTTCAGGCCATCGGGCGCCTTGTTTTATCTTGCGCTGGGCGCGATCTGCATGATCACCATCGGCCAGTTGCTGGCAAACGCGAACGACGCCGCGCTCAAGATCATCCGCGATGTCATCATCTTCAGTCACGCTGGCTACGGACTGATTTTTCTCACCTATATCTTCTCGAATTTCATGGTGATGATGGCGGAAAACCTGCCCGTATACAAGTTGCTGTACAAACCGAACCGCATGCCGTTTTTTACGTTCAGGCTCGCCGGACTCATCGCCACGCTGGCATTCGTCTTTTACTCGAACTGGCACCAATATGTTTTTCACGGACTCGCCGGGTTCTATAACTACGTAGCGGATCTTTATATCCTTCAGGACAACGAAGCGCTCGGCCAGGGTTTTTACGACGAGAGCCGGAAATACGCTTTTCAAAACCATCGCGCAAATTATGCGCTTGCCACCATCAAGTCCTCGCGCCTGAATTTCGAGGGCGCACACTATAACTACGAGCTGGCGAACGGAAGAAGACCTAGCGAGTTCTCCCTGGTAAACGCGGGCAACCTCTTCGCCTGGGAGAAAAAATATTTTCCCGCCATACAAACCTACCGGCAGGGAAAAAAAATAATGCCCTCATCCGCCGCGCTGGCCAACAACCTGGGCTTTGCATACGCCAAGATCCATGCGCTCGACTCGGCGACCTACTTCATCAGCGAGGGCCGGAATGCGAACCTCACCCGAACGTCGTCAGAAGCGAATTTTCTCGCCATGGCGGCGATGGAATATGTTCCCCTGCGCGCCGACTCTGTCGTCGGGATCTTTAATAGCAATGCTCCCGCGGTGCTTGCGAACGCCCTTGCCCTCGCAACACTCTTTGGCCAGCCGTTCGAAATACCAACGGACCCGCTGGCGGACATGAGGCTGGACCTTTATTCCGCGACTCTTCTCAATAACTATTGCGTGCTCCACGCGAAGTCCATTGACACGACTTTCGTCCATGCTGCGGAAAGAACCGCTTCCGACTCGGTCAATGCGCAGTACCGGCAAGCGCTGAAAGCCACCCTTGCCCATGCCTACTACCACCAGGGCAACGTGACACGGGCGCTTGAGCTGCTGGCGGAGCTAGCGTACCTCGACGAGGACTATAGGGGAAAATATAATTATATCATGGGTCTCTGGGCCCTGGAACAAGGCAGCGCTGCCATCGCCTCCAGCTATTTCATGCATGCGGAAACCGCCGACTACAAAGACGCGAGATTTTACAATGCCATCGCACTGACGGAGGCAGGAAAAATCAACGCCGCGACCGTTGCCTGGGATTCAGTCGCAAAGAAAGGTGATGAGAATGAGAAGCAGATCGCCATGACGATGAACAGGATCCTTTCCCTAAGCCCGGCGCAGGCAATGCCCTTGCCGGACCCGGAAAAATATCAATACTGCCGCTATAGCATCGGCCTGTCGGACACGCTCTCTTTTAACCGGATCGCGAACAGCTTTCGAAACGACAACTACAAAGCGCAGGCACTGCTTGACAGGGCCGAGAGACAGCACAAAGCCGGAAACCTGGTCTCAGCAACACGATACCTCAACGAGATCAACGGACTGCAACTCAGCGACCGGGACCTTTTCAACAATGTGCGTTACGCCAGCCTGCGCCTCCTCGCCTCCCGAATGGAAGTGCCGTTACTGGAGAAACAGATGACCGGGTTGACGTTCGACGATGCCCATCAGCTGGAGAAGATGCTTTATACAGCGCTGATCAGCGACGCCAATGGCGAACACGCCAAAGCGCGGCAATATTTTTCCATCGTCGGCACCTGGAACCCGTACTTTGAAGAAGGTGTTCTCGCGGCAGCGGATTTCTTCAGGAAGGAGGACAAGGACAAGATGAAGGCCTATGAGATCCTGGTGGAAGCCATCCAGGTGAATGCTGATTCATACCGGTTGTTAACGGCGTACGCCCGGGAGGCGGAACGAATGGGCTTCAGCGAATATGCCGCGAGCGCAAGAGAGAGGTTGATGGCGATTAAAGCCGGGACCGCGCGACAACGGTAACCGCTAACATGCAATGGTCAGGATCTGCTCTTTTTTTTCCTCGGCGTTCTCTTGACCTTCTTTGCTTTTCCATTCGACCGGTGGCGCTGATCCAAAGACTTTTTCAGGCCCTCCTTCTCTTCCTTCGCCCACTGTTTCCTGTTCTCACGGATCACTTTCCAGTAATCGCCGCCGTAGTCGACGAGTATTTCGGCGCCGGCCGGTATGTCTTTTTTTGATTCGATGTAAGCTTTCTTGCCGTCGGTGATGTAGTCGCAGTTGTTTGTCAGTCCCTT
The DNA here is from genome assembly GCA_036383235.1 of Chryseosolibacter sp. GTDB lineage: Bacteria > Bacteroidota > Bacteroidia > Cytophagales > Cyclobacteriaceae > Chryseosolibacter. The sequence continues at coordinate 1,395 of DASVOT010000857.1, read as the reverse complement.
GATCCTGACCAGGCCGCGGGCGTCATTGGCATACCGCGCCAGCGCTTTTTTGGCAGGAAGAGCGTCGATCACATGATTGCGCGTAACATAGAAGATATACCCGTTCTTTCCATCCTCATCTTTTACATCTTTCCAGGACGATATCCTCCCCTTGTATTCGACGATGCGCGTCCCTTTCGGAATAAACTCTTTGGTGAATAAACCCTTTCCTGAATTTGGTATTGTTGACTTTTTTACGACAAGTTGTTTTTCCAGCAGTGCCATTAAAATCCCTCTATAAAATTCTGTGCCGTTCACGATCTCGTTTAAGGCGCGTGAATATAGATAAATGCCCGCTTTCAAAAAAAAAGATTACAGAAAAGGCCGTAAACAGGAAGGCCCGTACGGCCACCAATGCCCCTTCGCACGATTCTTAGTGGCCCATGAGGAGGTACTCCTTGAAGGTCTCTGTTTTCGGATCCTCAAAGAGGACCCCGGGACGACCCTTTTCAATCACGTTGCCGAGATACATGAATGCCACATAATCGGCAAGGCGCTTCGCCTGGCGCAGAATGTGCGTGACCAATACGATTGAAAATTCGCGGCTGAGTTCCTGAAACTGCTCTTCGATCCTCCGACTGGACACAGGATCTAGTGCGGACGTCGGCTCATCGGCGAGAATTACCTTCGGCTCTATCGCCAGACCACGGGAGAGACAAAGGCGCTGCTGCTGACCGATGGAAAGCCTGGCCGCCGGAGTTCGAAGCCTCTCTTTCACTTCCTCCCAAAGCGCTCCCTTCTTCAGGTAATGCTCGATGCGATCGTCTTGTTCCGACTTTGCTGCAATTCCCTTTAACTTCAGCGCGTAACGAATATTGTCGGCGATCGTGCCCGGCAGAGGCTGAGGCCGTTGCGACAACAGACCCATTTTCTGCCGGAGGCTGTAAACATCTGTTTGCCGGCTCAGGATATCGGCGCCTTCGAAGAAAACAGAACCTTCGGTCCGTATCTCGGGATACAGATCCGTGAGCCGGTTAAAGGTTTTCAGCAACGTCGTTTTTCCGCAGCCGGAAGGCCCGAGGAGAACGGTGATCCCCTTGTCAGGGATGTTGAGATCGATGTTCTTCAGTGTTTGCTGCTTGTCATGCCACAAACTCATGTCACTCACGTAAATGAGCGTGCGCAAACCCCTGGAAAGATCCCTGTCCATGATTTCCTGGCCGATCAGGTCCGGCAACTGATGAATACTGTCCTGCATACTATACGCTGTTTTTAGAAAATCTTTTGGCAAGCATTCGCGATGCAATGCTGATAACAAGAATGATGATGGTTAAAACGACGGCTGCAGCATATGCACGCGCTTTCACTTCAGGAATAGGCGAGCCTAACTGAAAGAAGATAGCCAGGGGCAACGTT
>DASVOT010000856.1:0-5510 GCA_036383235.1 Chryseosolibacter sp. | reverse complement strand
AACGGATCGAGGATCATGTTTCGCTGACGATCCACGAGGTTGCCTTCATCCTCGGAGGCTACTTCACGAATCTGATCGGCATCGTACAAGACCACGCCCAGGTACCGGATGCGTCCGACACACGAGTGCATGCAGGCCGGTGCCAACCCTGACTCTATACGCGGGTAGCAGAGGATGCATTTTTCCGATTTCCCGGTGTGCCAGTTGTAGTACGATTTCTTGTAAGGACAGGCTGTCACGCACATCCGCCATGCGCGGCACACGTTCTGGTTGATGAGGACTATTCCGTCCTCCCCCCTTTTATAGATCGCGCCGGAGGGGCAGGCGGCCACACAAGCAGGATTCAGGCAGTGGTTGCATATCCGCGGGAGGTAATAAAACGCCATGCGCTCCAGCTGGAACATCGCCTCCTGTTCGGCGGGTGTCAGTTTCTGAAGGTTCGGGTCCTGCCGCGCATAGTCGGGCGTGCCGCTGAGATCGTCGTCCCAATTGGGGCCGGCCTTGATATCGATCGGCTGACCCGTAATGAGTGAAACGGGTCTTGCGGTAGGCTGGTCATCCCGCGAAGGAGATTCGATCAGGTCGAGATACTTGTAAGTAAAAGGCTCGTAATAATCGTCGATGACGGGGAGATGAGGATTGTGAAAGATGTTCATCAACCCCCGCAGCTTTCCCGCGCCCCGGAGTGCAATGTCGCCGCCGTCTTTCTTCTCCCACCCGCCCTTGTAGATATCCTGGTTCTCCCATTTGGAGGGATAGCCGGTGCCGGGTTTCGTCTCGACATTATTCCACCACATGTACTCGGCTCCCTTCCGGTCTGTCCAGATATTTTTGCAGGCGATGGAACAGGTGTGGCAACCGATACACTTGTCAAGGTGAAAGACCATCGACATCTGAGCTCTGACATCCATAATTATTGTTTTTGAGTTTTTACTAAGCCAGTCTTATGTTGCGCTACCACACCACTTTTTCCATTTTCTTCACCGTGACATGCGTATCGCGGTTGGGAGCTACCGGGCCCCAGTAATTAAAATGGAACGAAAACTGCCCATAACCGCCCGCCAGAAAATTCGGTTTGAGGTGGATCCGCGTCAGGCTGTTGTGCCCGCCCCCCCTCTTGTTGCCGCGCACCTGTGATTTCGGAATGCCCACCGTCCGCTCAGGAACGTGGTACACAATGCAGACACCCCGGGGAATTCTTGAGCTTACCACCGCGCGCGTGCAATAGACGCCATGGTCGTTGTACACTTCTACCCAGTCGTTGTCTCTTATCCCGAGGTGTTGGGCATCCTTCTCGCTGAGCCAGCACGGCTCGCAGCCCCTGGACAGCGTGAGCATCCTGAGGTTTTCCATATACGTTGAGTGGATGTGCCATTTACCGTGTGGCGTAAGGCAATTCAGCACGAGCGCCTCGCCGTTTTTCAGCGTCTCGCGCAAGTCTCCGTATGCTTCGGGTCGCGGCGAGGGTTTGTAGGTAGGAAGGTTCTCGCCATAGGCGATGTACAATTCATGATCGAGATAAAAATGCTGACGCCCTGTAAGGGTGCGCCACGGCACAAGCCGTTCAACGTTATAGGTATACGCAGAATAGGGCCGGCCGTCCTGCATCAGACCCGACCACAAGGGAGAGGAGTTGTACCGCGCCGGCTGCGCCTGCAGGTCGCCATAGCGAATCCCGACCTGCTCATACCCTTCTCCAAGGTCCGAGAGCACGAGCCCCGTCTTCTTTTCAGCGTTCTGGTAGGCCCTCACCGCAAGCTTCCCGTTGGTCAGCGAGGACAGCTTCAACACGGCATTGGCCGCATACACATCCTCTTTCAGGGAAGGCAATAGCTTGCCACCAATCCTTTCCTTTGGAAAATGGTTCGAGGCCACCATCTCATCATAGGTGTCCTCACACATGAAATGATTCCCATGTGCGCCCAGGCCGCCCGTCCTGATCCCCTCACCCAGCGAAATGTACTTCTCGTAAAGCTTCGTGAAGTCACGGTCGACGATGCCGATCCCGTGCATCGTCTTTCCGGGAATGGCTTCACATTCACCTTTATACCAGTCTTAACCGAGGGTTGCGCGATTTCGCCCACGGCATCATGTGAAAGCGGCGAACACACAATGTCCTTGTGAACGCCGGCAAAATGTTTCTTCGCCACCTCGCTCGTCACCTGCGCAAGAAGCTTGAAGATCTCCCAGTCGGTCTTCGACTCCCACACGGGGGCGATGGCGGCGGAAAGAGGATGAATGAACGAGTGGAGGTCCGTGCTGTTGAGGTCGGCCTTCTCATACCAGGATGCCGCCGGCAAAACAATATCTGAATAGAGCGCGGAAGAATCCATCCGGAAATTAAGGTCGACGACAAGATCCATCTTCCCCTCCGGCGCAAGGTCATGCCATTTCACCTCCTCCGGGTGATTTTCCGCATCGGTGGCAATCCGGTTTGAATGGGTACCCAGATAATGCTTCAACGCGTACTCGTGTCCCTTCATACTACCCATGATCGCGTTCCCTCTCCAGATGTACCAGACTTTCGGATGGTTCTCCTCTGCCTCCGGATCACTGACCGCATATTTTAGCTTTTTCGATTTCAGTTTTTCGAGCACATAGTTTTTGATCGCCTCGTCGCTCGCTGCGCCACTTTCAATAGCCTCTTTACTGAGATCCAGTGTGTTCTCGTTGAACTGGGGATAAAACGGCATCCAGCCCATCCTCACAGACTGGAAGATCGTGTCCGCCGTGTGCTGGCGGGTCCATTTATTTTCCGGCACCGTATTGTATTTGGAAAACTGGCCATCGTAGCGATATTGGCAAGTGTTGATGTAATGCCACAGCGGCGCCTGCTGCAACCTCGACGGCCCCTGCCAGTCTTTCGCGAATGCGATGGCCGACCAGGAATCTACAGGCGCAAGTTTTTCCTGTCCGACATAATGATTCATTCCCCCTCCGTTCTTGCCGACACAACCGGTCAGCATCAGGGCCATGATGCCTGCGCGGTACATCAGATTGCCATGGTACCAGTGGTTGATGCCGGCGCCGACAATGATCATGCACTTGCCTTTTGTCAGATCCGCGGTGTTGGCCCACTCGCGGGCAAATTGTATCACCGTCTTCGAATCCACACCGGTGAAGATCTCCTGCCACGCCGGTGTATACGCCGCATCCTTGTCGTTCAGGTCCCTGGGATAATCGCCGGGCAACCCCCGGTCTACTCCGTATTGCCCCATGATGACGTCGTACACGGTGGCCACCGGTATCCTTCCGTTTTTCGTGTCGATGAACCTGACAGGGACACCCCTCAGGCGATGGTTGTCCAATCCGAAATCAGTGAAGCGCACCTGCAACGTCTTTTCGCTGCTCCCCAGGAAAGTCAGCAACGGATCGTAAGGGCAATCATCCAGCGAGTTTTCAAACTTCATGTTCCAGTTACCGCCCGCCTTCTCGTAACGGTGCCCCATCGCACCCTTCGGCACAACGAGCTTGCCGGAAACGGAATCGATGTTCACAAACTTCCAGTCCCCGTTTTCCAGGTGCTCGTACCCGAAGAGTTCATTTGCCCTCACCAGCTGGCCGGGAGTATAGTGATCGCCATCCTTCTCGAGCTTCATCAGAAAAGGACTGTCCGTGTACTTCTTGACATACTCGATGAAATTCGGCGTTTGTTTTTCGTGATGCCATTCCTTGAGTATGATGTGTGTTACCGCCATCCAGAAAGCGGCATCGCTTCCCGCATGGATGGGTACCCACTGATCGGCGTATTTGCAGACCTGGCTAAAGTCCGGAGAAAAAACCACCGTCTTGGTTCCGTTGTGCCGTGATTCCGCAAAGAAGTGGCAGTCAGGCGTGCGGGTCATGTTCAGGCATGCGCCCATATCGGCGATCATCTTCGCGTTATACCAGTCAGCGCTCTCACACACATCCGTTTGTTCACCCCACACCTCCGGAAACGCCGGCGGAAGATCGCAATACCAGTCGTAGAAACTGAGGTTCACGCCCCCGAATAACTGAAGAAAGCGACTTCCGGCCGCGTAACTCAGCATGGACATGGCCGGGATCGGAGAGAAACCCACAACCCGGTCAGGGCCGTATTTTTTTGCCGTGTAAATATTGGCCGCCGCCATGAGCTCCATCGCTTCCTCCCACTGGATTCTCCTGAAGCCGCCTTTCCCCCTCGCCTTCTGGTAAGATGCGCGTCTCTCGGGATCCTGCTGCAAATTTTCCCATGCCTTCACTGCATCACCCGCTCGCTGCTTCTCCTCGCGGAACGCATCGATCAGCGCGCCCCGGATGAGCGGATATTTAATTCGAAGCGGACTGTACAGATACCATGAATAGGATATTCCGCGCTGGCATCCGCGGGGTTCATACGGAGGGACCGACCCTTCGAGAAGGGGATAATCAATCTGCTGGGTCTCCCAGACCACAATGCCGTCCTTCACGTGGATCTGCCACGAGCATCCGCCCGTGCAGTTCACGCCATGCGTGCTTCTCACAATGCGGTCATGCTGAAAACGGTTCCGGTAGAACTCTTCCCATTTACGGGTTTCGGGCGAGATAATATCCTCAATCCAACTCATAAGTAATGATTGTGAAGGTTATTTAATAGGTAACGGATTCAGACTCGATTTGCCTGTTGAAAATCCTTTCATTCACGATTGATTTCCTGCGCCTGCGCCACACCCAGGTGTAGAGTCCCAACAGGATCGACAAGCCAAGCATACCTGTACCGAACATGTATGCCTGGTAATTCCTCGGATGCTGATCGTATTGATGCTCGTCAGCATTCTTGAGAAATGCCGTCAGGTAAAACGCTTCCTCCTCACTGATGACGTGACCCGTGTAAGCTTGCTTCATTGCCGGAAACGGAGGATTGCTCACGATGGCCCTGATGCCGGCTTCATTCATTCTCGAGAAGACAGAAGTCAGATCCTTTGCAAGCAATCCACCCCCCGGCAGACCGTCATTTTTTACATTGTGGCACGACAGGCAGGCCGGACCATTTCCGCTGAGCCGCTGCTGTCCCGCGAAAAGCATTTTGCCGATCCGGATATCGGGCTCACGTGCGCTTTCCAGCGTCCGCGCCGGCGCACCCGTGGCAGTCTCCACCACAGGGAGGGCTTGTGCACCGGGCACAGAGCTGCCACCGCTTTTCTCTGCTATGTATGAGAGGATCAGTTTGATTTCATCCGTCGAATAGGGAGCATCTGGCATGATGGTCTGGCTGTTCTCCCGGAAGAGCGCAACGGCGACGGCGTCCCCTGACTTGACCACCGCTTGCGAGGAGGTGATGAACTTCAACAGCCATTCCGCGGACCGCCTTTCCCCAACATGCGCTAGGTCCGGCCCGATGAGTTTTCCCTTTCCAATGGTGTGACAGGCATTGCAGAAACTATTGAAGAGCTTTTCTCCCGTCTGCTGCGCGGATGCCGCCGGCGAAACGAGCATGAACGTCATGACCACAAGGGAAGTTTGTGTCAGTTGTTTCATAATTGGATATTTATATCTAAATATCTATTTTT
>DASVOT010000855.1:0-14293 GCA_036383235.1 Chryseosolibacter sp. | reverse complement strand
CGGATATCACCGCTGCCGCAGGCGCAACTGCAGGTAGCTACACCGTTAGCCTCTCCGAAGGAACGCACTTTGATGCCATTGGTACGGAGTTTTACATCACCGCCACCGACCTTGCCGGCAACGCCACCCGCGACCCCGTTGACCCAGGCACGTACAAGGTCTACCTGACCTATGACGCTACGCAGTCGGCCATACCCGTGTCAAATCTGGGGATCGGCGGAACGGCCACAAGCTGGAAAGTCATCAGTATCCCCTTTGAGCTTGGGTCCAACAACGGAGTAGGTGTAATTTTCAATGAATTTTCCGCGCTCACAAACAAGGTCGACTACAGGTTGATCACTTATGGAACTACCAACAAGTGGGCGGAATACCCCGATGATTTTTCGACCATGAGCCGTGGTCTTGGGTATTTTATCAACGTCAAGAGCGATCCGGGCTCAATCCCCTTATTTAACGGTCTCCAGGCACCCGCTAATTCAAGATCCACTCTGTTCCAGGTAAACCTCAAAGCAGGCTGGAACATGGTCGGCAATCCATACCTCACCCCGATCTCGTGGGACGACGTCGCCACCCTGAACGGTCTGTCCGGCACGGAAGCCCAGCTAAAAACATTTTCGTCGGGCAGCTATTCGAACGATCAGACACTGGCGGCTTATGAGGGCGGATTCGTATTTATGTCCGCCGCCAAGACAATCTCCATCCCCTTCTTAGGTCAGACATCGTCCGGGGGAAGGCGAGGGGTGCCCACGCTCGGTGAAGACATCAGCGCGGAATCATGGGCTCTTCCGCTCCTGATCAACCAGGGAGAACTGAGCTACACGCTTGGTGGCATCGGCATGGCCCCTGACGCAAATGTCAGCATCGATAATTACGACGACCTCACGCCGCCGCGTTTCATCAATTTCCTGGAAATGAACTTCTCTCACCCCGAACATATTGCCGGAAACTTCACCCGCGAGATCGTACCAACACAACAAAACTATACCTGGGAGTTCACCGTAAACTCCAACCTGCAGGGTATGGCTGAGCTTGACTGGAACAATGCGCCCCTGGCGGCCTCGGCAAAAGACCTTTTCCTGCTGGACATTTCCACACAGCAACTTGTGAATATGAAAGAGACAGGAACGTTCAGATTCGATCCCAAGGAATCTTCCAGGTTCAGGATCTACTATGGCGACAACCTCAACCTTGCGCCCGAGCGGGTTCAGCTGGGCAAAGCATATCCCAACCCGACAAGCGGATCCACTTCAATTCCTTTCTCACTCCCCGAAACGGGAGGACTGAATCAGTCTGTATCGCTGCAGATCATGGACGCCATGGGCCGACCGGTCCTCACGGTTAAAGAAGGACAATTCAATCCCGGCTATTATGAGGCAGCTTTCGATGCAAAAGAACTGATGAACGGATTTTATACCTATCGCCTCAGCGTGAAAAACCGCAAGGGTCACACCATCGAAGTGAATAAACTTATTATCAAATAAAAAAAACATGAAGATCAGAATTCTTTTCTCTTTTGTGCTTTCTCTTCTGAGCGTTGCCCTGGCAATGGCCCAGAATGTCAGCACGCGCACGAATGAATTCGAAGTGGACTTCAGCGATCCAAAGAAGCTGATGTATTCCACCATCCCGGTGATCAACTGGATCAGCCCGGCGCAGGAAACCAACTACGCACAGGAGATGAAGTTCAAGATCGAAATCGAGATCCAGTCGGAAAAGCCGATCAAGAACGTCACCATTTACATCAAGGAAAGTGAGCTGGCGGCGAGCAGGGGCATGACCACTATCAAACCGGAACCCGGCCACGAGCAGAAGATGACGGTTGAAAAAACGCTGACGCTTATGGAAGGGGAAAATCTTTTAGAGGTCGTCGCAGAGAATGCGGATGGTCAGAAGACGATCAGCCAGCGAAAGGTCCATATCGGGAACGCCGGTCTTGCTGACGCCGTCAACCTTGACCGCACCGACTATGCGCTGGTATTTGCCACTGACCAGTATGACAACTGGAGCGACCTGGTCAATCCGGTCTTTGATTCAAAAACCATTGCCAACGAGCTGAAGACCACCTATGGTTACAAGGTAGAGATGGTCGAAAACCCGACACAGGAACTCGTGTTGAAGAAATTGCGCGAGTATGCGGAAAAAAAATATAAACCACTCGACCAGCTCTTCATCTTCTTTGCCGGGCATGGCACCTACGACCAGACATTTGGCGAAGGATTCGTGGTCACACGCGAGTCGCAGGTCAATGACATTGGAAAAACGACCTACCTTTCTCACAACCGACTGCGGTCCATCGTGAATAACATCCCCTGCGAGCACATCTTCCTGGCCATGGACGTTTGCTTCGGCGGAACCTTTGATGCAGCCCTTGCCTCTTCGCGCGGTGGTGAGGAGGAAGTGTACAAAGAACAGGGCAAAGCCGAGTTCATTACGCGCAAGCTTACGTATAAGACCAGGCGTTACCTGACGTCGGGAGGTAAAACGTATGTATCCGACGGGATACCCGGCAAGCATTCGCCTTTTGCAAAAAACTTTATCGAAGCCCTTCGCTCCCGCGGCGGGCGCGATGGCATCCTTACGTTGCCGGAACTTTATACCTACGTCGAGCGCCTGAAAATCCAGCCCCGTTTCGGAGAGTTTGGTGACAATGCGCCTGGAAGCGATTTCATTTTTATAGTCAAGTAAACAACGGCTTGGTGGAGACAGGCAGGATCCCGTCTGTCTCCATGCCGCCGGCGTGCCGCAGCCTGCCCAATTGCCGCCGCAGTTTTATAATCCCCATTATTTTTTGGATTATAAAATACAATCATCCATATTTTCGTTGGATCTAAAAATTCAGCCCTTGAGGTCATCGGTATTTTTTGCTCTCATCATTGCATTCTCCGCCCAGGGACAGATCCCTGTCGGCGAACAGGAATTGATCTCGCGGTTAAATGCCGGTACCACCCTCCCGCCAGAATTGCTCCGCACACGCTCGGTGATCTTTTATCCTTACACGATGGAAATGAAAGAACTGGAAACAATTCAGAAAAGCTTCCAGCGGACGGGTATTGATGCCGTGGTGTATCTGCAGTCGGACTACCTCGCGGCGGGTCGAGACCCTTCTGTCGCGCTCGCCGAATACCTCAACGGCCGGGAGATCAGCAACCTCCTCATCCTTCAGAAAGACAATGGCTATGGACTGTATATGGTGGCCTACAACAACATGGCGACGCTCTTCGAGCCGGGCGCACCTGCCTGGTTCCGGAAAGAAAACAAGCTCGAGACCCTGCTTCAGGCGGTCTTCCATTCGGCGAATTCACTGCCGAAAGAAAACCTGCTCATCAACGATTATCCGGAAGTCGCCATGCCCCTTAATATTTTTAAGGGAAGGCGATCCGACTTCTTTGCCATCGATCTGAAAGTAGACCCGTTGGCCGTGCCGAAATTCGGCGACGAGCAAATGGATAAGGAACTCGAAGAGATCATGAAGTCCTATCCTTTCAAATACAAGCTCACCGAACCCGGGCTTTCGGAAGCCCAGATCCGGCAGGACGGCTCCTACTATGTACTGCGTTTTGTTTATGCGCGCGGCAAGGCAGCTCAGAACCTCCTGGGATATGACATGACCAAATCCCAAAGCGCCATCGTATCGGTCACCTATCCCGAGACCACGGCCCATCTGAAAAATATTGAAGCGAATACGCCTGTGTTCAAATTCTATTTCAAGCACATCGACTCCGGCAACATTTTCCTCGGAACCAAGTGGGATGCCGACGTCACCTGGCAACAGGCGCTTATCAACCAGCTCCGGGCTTTCAAGGCGGAGCTGAGGATCAATCAATAGTCACGTCAACGCTCCGGATGTAAGAACCGCGGAGGATTTAAATAAAATAAGTAAGCGGGATTCCTTTACTTTATTTTACAGTTAAACTCCTCGTTGCCATGGGTTCATTATTTTTATCCTTCCTCATCAGTGCGGCCTTTCTGAACTTGCCTCCCGAAGACAACGCCACGTCGCCGGTTTTCTTTTACCCCGACTGGACTTCCGGCGTGGTCGTTTTGGAAACAAACGACACTGTCGCCTGCACGCTCCGATATAACCAGTTCGTTTCCGAAGGGCTCCTGCAAGTAAAGGATAGCGACAATATTCTCACCCTTTCCGTCAAAGACGTAAAATCGTTTTTCTTTTTCGATTCGCTCGCCGGCCGCTACAGAAAGTTCTTTACCCTTTCCGTTCCATTGAATGGACAGCGAAGTCGTGAAATGTTCCTCGAATACGTGTATGGAAATGAGACCGTTTCTATTCTTAATCACAAAACCATGGGCCTCGCGCATGCTTATCTGGAATTCACCCCCTTTAAACAGCCGATTCCGTTGAACCGGCAATATCTGCTCGACTGCCGTAACGGAAAGGTCATGGCAATCTCGGTGGAAAACGCGCTCTCCTTAATGAAAAAAAGGCAACAGGTCTCCCGCTTTATAGATGAAAATGGAATCCGCTTCAAGAAGCTTTCTGATTACGTCAAAGTCTTCGAGTATGACCGGTCTTTGTGACGGTTCGGTCAAAAATTGACGCCCCTGATATTTTTCAACAAAAATTTTCCGTCCGAACAGCCTCCTGACATAGGGCTGACAGTTATCTGATTTTCTTTGCAACATCATTTGCCTCCCGCCCCGGACCGTACTTGCAGGTGCAGGACATTGGCGGCGGCAGGCACTGATTCATGTTTCAGCCTAAAATCAGAGGTTATGAGCCAAGCGCAGAAGTTAATCTTTAACCCGGCATTCTTCGACGGGCTGTGCCCGGTTCTCGAGGAATACATTGATGGTTTCAACGGCCGCGACTTCATCTACCGGGTGTTCAACAACGAATGGCCCGACATGGAATGGACAGAACGGACCCGACATATCGCCAAAGCGATTCAGCACTTCCTGTCCAGGGACTTCAGCAACGCTGCCAGGCAACTCGCCAATATTTCGCTTGCTCTCAAAAATGTCGGGAACCACTACGGGGGCATTGAATACGTTTTCCTCGGCACATATCTCGAAGTCTACGGGCTCTATCCAGATGAAGAGCCGGCGCTACCTAACGAGGAAGTCATCGGGTTCACGAGCCGGCATTTCACATCGTTTCGTTTCCTTGGCCAGGCGGAGCCCGCATAAGACAGAAAAGTGGCTTGAGGCGGGTTCTTGTGCCCGGCGGACGATGATTGTCGAACGCCCGCCTTACCGGCTTCCCATTCCTTTTTTCTTGCCCGACCGGCAGCCGGCGAATTTTATCCGGCGGGGAAATTGTTAGTAAATTGCATCCCTGTCCGCTTAAGAGATTTTTACATCATAATCGCACTTGTCTGCCATGTCGCGCCGTTACGCCGATCTCCCCTTGCATTATGGCCATGTACCCCCCTGGCTTGCGGAACGCATGACGAAGCTGGGAGGAGCCATCGTCGAGGCGCTGGTGGTGGAGTTTGGAAAAGGAGAGTTGCTGAAGAGACTAAGTGATCCGCTGTGGTTTCAATCATTTGGCTGTGTGCTCGGAATGGACTGGCATTCGTCAGGCATCACGACGTCGGTCATGGGAGCGCTTAAGCGCGCTCTGAATCCCCGGTCTTCGGAGCTGGGGATATTTATCTGTGGGGGCCGGGGCAAACATTCCAGACAGACACCACAGGAACTCGTAGCAATCGCAGAACGGACCGGACTGAATGGCGATGCGCTCGTGAGGTCAAGCAAGCTCGCGGCGAAAGTGGACAACACCGCGTTGCAGGATGGGTTTCAGCTTTATCTCCACAATTTCATCATTACACGTGAAGGTGAATGGGCGATCGTCCAGCAGGGAATGAACGATGCCTCCGGCATGGCGCGACGTTATCACTGGCATTCCACAGAATTCACGTCTTACCTGGATTCGCCACACGCCGCCGTTACAGGCGAGAACCAGGGTCTGATATTAAACCTGGCGCATAAAGATGCAAAAGCCACACGCACTAGTATTCTCTCCCTCACAGACGATTCTCCGGAGAAGATGATGAAAGAGATCCGAAAGATCGCAATGCCCCGGCATCACGATGTGAGGGCGGAGGACGTGGATCTGAAACGGCTTGGCGCGGCGCTGACTCTGGCGCACGAACGTGGCACTGAGGATTTTGAATCCCTCCTCCTGCTGGAAGGAGTCGGACCGCGTACCATTCAGTCGCTTACACTCGTGAGCGAAATTATTTACGGCTCGCCCGCGAGATTTAATGATCCCGCGCGATTTTCCTTTGCCCATGGCGGCAAAGACGGTCATCCTTTTCCCGTGCCTTTGAAAGTTTATGACGAAACGATCGGCGTTCTGAAGTCCGCCGTAGAAAAATCCAAGATCGGGCTGCCAGACAAGCAGAAAGCGATTCAGCAGCTTTCGGCTATGGCGTGGAAGTTAGAAGAGAATTTTACGCCCGGGCCTTTTTTCGGGGAAGTTCTTCAACGGGAAAAAGACGAATCACACCGCTACGGTGGAATGACAGTGCTGGGCAAGGCTCAGGCCCCCAAAAAGGCGCGTGCACAACAGTTGAAATTATTTTAGCGTTGCTTTATGTGGTTTTTTTCTGATCGGGAGCGTTGCGTCCATCACACGGATCCAGCACGTCAATCAAAGGTCTTAGCCTCACCTTCTCTCAGCATCAGAAAATCTTCCGGCCGGATTTGAAATTCCGCCATCGCCTCCTTCAAATCATTATGCGGATCGTCATAGCCATCGTCGGCAAGGGGAAAAGTGCCGAAATGCATGCCGATGCTTGTCTCAGACCCGACTTGGTGGTGAATTTTCAGCGATTCCCTGGGAGATGTGTGAATCGGCGCCATAAACCAGTCCGGCTTGTAGGCGCCGACAGGCAACATGGAAACCTTGAAGGGGCCCGACCTTGAACCGATTTCCCTGAACATAGGCTCGTTGTATCCCGTATCGCCCGCAAAGTATATACTTCCCTTGCTTGTCTTGATAACATATCCGCACCACAAGGTCGCGTCGCGATCGGAGAATCCGCGTCCTGAGAAATGCTGTGCCGGCACCAGCTGGATTCTGATGTCATTGTCAAGGACATGTTCGTCCCACCAGTCTCCCTCTGTTATCCCGGAAATACTCTCCCTCTCCAGAAAGGATTTCACTCCAAGAGGTGTGATGATCCGAGGATGGTGGCCGCCAAAGATCATCCTCATGGTTTGCAGATCCAGGTGGTCATAATGGTTGTGACTGAGGGCCACGACATGTATCCTTGGCAAATCCTCAAACCTTACACCGGGTGCCTTGGCGCGCCTGGGCCCGAGCCAGCTGAACGGACTCACCCGCGTTGACCATACGGGGTCGGTGAGAATATTCACGCCGTCCGCCTGTATGAGAAATGTAGAATGATTAATGAAAGTCACGCGGATTCCGCCAGTGTACTGTTTCAGCGGACGGCTGCCGACATACCCGGCCTCTCGCTCCGGCCAGGGCCCGCGTTTGCGATTTATCATCCATTTAATGACATCCCACATCCCCTTTGGCTTTACGCCCCCCGGATTAATAAATCTTGACCCATCGAAGTGGTCGGTAACAGGTCCACGGTATTTCGGTCCAGATATTGAAATACCCATAACGATCATCGCCGCTGGCAGAGCGAGGATAAAAACAACTATCGCCGTGATCATCATAGGGACGAATTTCTATCAATTAAAAAAAAAGGAGCCATCGCTGACTCCTCCTGTGAAAGACCGTGTTTTCTATTGGACCATCTTCGTGATCTCCGACAGAGGGATTGTGCTTGCCATCCTCACCACCTCGTCTTCGCCCGTATCGGGAGCGACAAAAGTCAGCAGCGTGGACCCAATGGGTATCTGCAATGTATAATCCGTCTTATTGGTCTGCTCATCGACGCTTTTTTGCAGCATCCCTTTGTATCCCTGCACCTTGACAACCTTTTGCGTGCCGTCTCCGGAATTGCCGATGAATGGAATTGAAAGGATGGCATTGATCGAGGCTATAAGAGGAGAATTGCTCATCAGGTCGAGGTTAATCTTTTTCTCTTCTGTTCCATAGTCGCGGTGAATGATGACGCCGGCAAGCCCGGTATTCGCCGTTACGTTGTCGTTTTTCGCATTTGAATTGAACGTTCCCATTTTCGACGGCAGCATTTTCAGCACTTCCCTGCCGATCGCCATGTCCAGATCGTTGAGCATTTGTTGCATGGCGAAGCGGGCATCCTCCAGATTGCCCGCAGCATATGAAGTGCGGGCAGTGGCTATATTCTTATTAAAATCCTGCGAAAAGCCAAGGGTCGTCACCGACAAAACTATAAAAGCTGATACTAAAGTTTTCATGATGGTAGTGGTTTCAATTACTTCTCGCCTAACATTTTCTTGATCGCATCGATGTCGAAGGCATTGGCCGCTGTCGTCATCTCCTGCTCGTTGGCAAAGTTGACGCCTTCCCAGACAATCAATGAAGTCTGGCCCAGTGGCACACTGAGTTTGTAGCCGCTGTTATCGTCATACTCGATGATTGCTTTATAACCTTTTACTTTGATTTGTTTCCAGTTCTGTTCACCATTGGTGGTTTGCGCATAGCCACCGTTGGCCATGTACATGTTCACGGCCGACATCCACGCCGAGTTGTTTGCCACCGTTGCGGTGAGCTGCTTGTCGTCTTTAAGATATTCGCGATGGATCGTGAGTCCCGCCCATCCGTAGCCGGTGCTCGTCACCTGGTCGGCTTCCTGCACCTTGGGTAACGCGCTCACGGATTCAGGCATAGTTTCAAGGACTTTCTTCCCGATCTCCAGCTCAACTCCAAGCATGGCCTGCTGAACCGCATAGCGGGCCTCGCCATAACTGCCCATCTTATAAGATGCTTCTGCGTCTGTCAGGTTTTGCTTGACGTCCGGGGGGGTGGATATCAGCCCTCCTCCTCCCTTGTTGGAAGGCCGACCTGAACTGTTTGAGCTGCTCTGCGATCCCTCACCGGAATTGTTTGTGTTCTCCTGTCCTTCGGTTTCAGAGCTGATGCCCGTTTTCTCTTTTACCTTCTTGTCGAGCGCTTTCGAAGCGGCCTCATCCGCCTTTTGCTTCAGTTTGTTTATAAAACCCTGCCCATTGGACGGCAGGGCAATAAAGACTGCGACTAAGCAAGCTAGTAGGAATTTTATTTTCATAAGTCTTGGCTGATTAGTGTGGCAAAATACGCATTCGTTTTGTCGGAAAGTAGAAAATATTTTGAATTTATTGTGTTGTTTCGGCCTTGTGCGAAAGAGTCTTTTCGCGGACCCGGTTGCGTATAAATACGCTGTGACTACGCAGGATTTGCGGAAATTGCGAGAGCATACTTCAAAACAAGAACATCATGAAGAAGACCAGCCGCGTTCAGTTTGACTTTGTCCTTGACCGTCTTGAACCGTTATCTCCTCTGGTGAGACCCATGTTCGGCTGTCATGCCGTTTACCTTGGTGAAAAGATGGTCCTCATCACGAGGAAAAAAGAAACTGAGCGACACGACAATGGCGTATGGATCGCGACAGCCGTTGAACATCACGCAAGCCTCAAAAAGATTTTTCCCTCTATGCGGCCTATCCGGCTATTTGGCACAAAGCCTTCCGCCTGGCAGAATATACCGGAAGACGCGGACGACTTTGAGGAGAGTGTCCTGACAGCCTGCGAATTGATACTGAAAAACGACCCCAGAATAGGCAAGATACCCGTGCGGAAAAAAAGACCCGCCGGCGGAAAAAAGAACACACTCAGGAAGCGCTGAAAACGACATTTATGCGGTTGTAAAATACCGTGGTGGTGCCGCCATAACTGGAGTCTGTGCCCACAATAAGCCACAGCTCTCCATCGGCGTTCGTTCTGCCCACGTACCGCGAATTCGCCATTGTGTTGTTGCGGGTGAGAAGGGTATAACCGGCTGATTTAGCCGGGGTGATGATGTCGCCCAGTGATACCATGTGTTGCCCGGGCGTTGCCGCATTGCCCTTGTCGATGTTCATGACGAAGTAACCAGCGTCATCAACTGTTTTTGGCTCAAAGGGTGTTGCGCCCGCCTTCAAATACACAGAACCCGTGGCGCTTTGCGAATCAGCGGCAAAATCGGAGGTGAGCTCGACCGTGTAGGTGATCGTATAATCGGTCTGCGGTTTTAAGCCGGTGATCTTTTTCTTAATGTACATGAACAAATCATTGTTGAGATTTTTGCCTGAGAGCATGAAAGACCGCTTTACCAGCATGAACTCTGACGGCTGATCGGTGTAGGCATACTTCAGCTCGAAGAGGGCCGAATCGGCGGGTCCGGAAGGGTATTCTGCAAAGCCGTGAGTCCATCCCTGGTCGCTGTCCGCAAAATTAAAGTTGATGGGAAAAATATCGAGCGTCGCCTGATCTGTTTGGTCAGGGACGCACGAGGAGGAAATAAACAAAAGGCAGGCTCCAAAAATCGCTTTGCTGCGCGTTCTCATATTCGTTCTGATGCAGCATTATAGACACTTGTCCGACCGGAAAGGTTGGAATCAAAACCGGGATGACCGGATGAAAGGTGACGCCTGCTGGTGAAGGCGGATGGCGCTGCGCGACAAAACCAGCCCCGTCACTAATGATACAATCGCTCCCAGCCAGATGCCCGCCCACATGCCCTTCACCTGGGCTATGAACCAGAAATAATCATAGGATCCATGAAAAAATGTCGCAGTCAACAAGGCGACAAACATGTAAAGAAGTCTTTTCGTGCTGGCAAATTTGGCCTTCCCTAGAAAGAATCCCATCAGGACAGCGAAGGTGGCATGCGCAGGAACGGCCGTGAACATCCTCCAGATTCCGGTCTCAAATCCATACTGAAAAACGTAGATCACATTTTCCAGCGACGCGAATCCCATGCTCACCATTACCGAGTATACGATGCCGTCGAAAGGCTCATTGAAATTCCGGTTCGGGAACAATACGACCCTCACGAACAGGAACTTGGAGAACTCCTCCACGAGCGCCACCTTGAAAAAGGCCGAGTAAAACTCGTCCAGGAGATTGCCGCTGTCTAATAACACAAACGCGTTAAGGGGCCAGCTGATAATCAAGGTCACCACGGTGCTAAGAACACCGTAAAGAAAACTGATGAGCAGGAGCGACAACGGCTCGCGCTCGTGTTTGTCTTTCAGGTAAATGTAAAGAATAATGGCTGTGCCAGGGGCAAGCGCGAGGCCGACAAGCTGAAGCACGTTCATCATTCAATAAGGGTAACAGGTGTCATTCAATCGCCTCCTCAATCTGCTCCATCTTCGCCTCATTGTATTTTCCGGACGTGGCATACACGATCTTTCCTTCAGGGTCCAGGACGAAGAAATAGGGAATATCCTTTTTCTCGAAGTCAAGCTCCTGCTTGTAGGTCTTTAATTCACCACGGTAGAACAGGACGTATGGAAGTAATTGAGGATCGATGTTCTTTGCCGCCTTGCGTTTCGCCGTGCCAGTGGCCGCCGCATTAACCCCCGTAAACATCGGCACAAAAAACACATTCACGTCATAGGCAAATCCTGAAAACAGGCCGTTTGTCTTTTGAATGAACTTCGTAAAAACCGGCTGAAACCAGGAATTAAGCTCGTCCTCCGATTTTTTTGAATAGGCAAGACCGATCAGCGTGTATTTCCCGGCCGCGCTCTTTGGAAGCACCACCTGCTTATCGTCCACAGTTTCGGCGGTCATGGATGGAAACATTTTGCCCACCACCTGCGGAAATGATTTGAACGACAGCATGAACATCAGCACAACAACACCAAGCAAGCTTTTCATAGTTGTAAGTTAAAAAATTATTTCAGTCTTCATTAAACGGAAACTGGCGCGATACCGTATCAACCCGGACACAACCTTTCGTTAAAGATGCTTTAGTCCAGTCGCAACGCTTTCCCGGGCAGGACCGTCCCAATCAGTACCGATTCAATCAAAAATGTGACCAATACAATATCATTAAACCCTCCTGACGGTCGCTTCGCCGAGAGTGTCGAAAAGACCGCGGGATGATTGCGGCTGAGACACATCACTCGGAAGTGATCCATTCCGAAATCTCGTTGACTGGCTTGCGCTTTCCAGCCGGATATTCCCTCCGTGGCATCCCGATGTGAAAAAATCCTATCACCCGGTCATCCGGCTCCAGGCCGAACAGTTCTTTCGATCGTTCAAAATACGTGATCCCTCCCGTGCTCAGGTAACAACCCACTCCATATGCGCTGGCTGTCAGGTACAGGTTCTGCACGGCGCAGAAGACCGCTCCCGCTTCTTCAATTTCCGGCACCGATTTGTTCACATCCCTTTTCATGATCACCACAATTATATGCGATGACAACAAAGGCTTCGTCAATAGTTTCTGGTAGTTGTTTTCCTTAAATGTTCCATCCTTTTCAGTGACGGACCTGTAAAGATCTGACTGTGCTTTTGCCAGCCCGCGGATTCCTTCGCCTGTAAAAACGAGGAACCTCCACGGCTGCGTCAGCTTGTGCGAGGGGGCCCACCGCGCGTTTTCCAGCATTTGTCTGACAACCGAGTCCTCAACCCTCTCTCCTGTATAATCTTCCGGAAAGATTGACCTGCGCTGATGGATAAGCGCATTCAATTGTTCGACATTTATTTTTGTTGCCATTTCTTTTTACTTTTGGTAAACCCCCTTTAATGAGCAGGTTATTACTTATCGGATTGGCGGCTGTCTCCGCGTGCGCACCGGTTTATGTTCCAAACGTACGCAACTCGCCCATGTTTACAAAGGCCGGAGAATTCCAGACGTCCCTCCAGATTGGCAATGGATGGGAGGCTCAATCCGCCTATGCCGTCACCGACCACTTCGGCGTCATGGCAAACTTTTCTTACATCCACCAGACCGGATTCGATCCGGACCATGCCGATGATTTTCTGCGCCACAACCTGCTGGAAGGAGGATTGGGATATTTTTCGAACAACAACGATTCATTTTTTGAAGTATTCGCAGGCTATGGACGGGGCAAAGGTTCGAGCTACGATCAATATGAGTTCTTTGGAACGCAGGCTGCGGTCGCCACGGGCAGATACAACCGCTATTTTCTGCAACCCGCCTTTGGCTTAAACAAGGACGAATTAAATGTCTCGTTCGCCCCGCGTTTCAGCATGGTAGACTTCTATGAATTTTCCACCGAGCTATACAGCACGGCCGTATACGAAAAGCCAAAATTTTTCTTCGAACCGGCCATCATCGGCAGAGCGAACTTCGCCAACAATCACCTGTTCGCCACCTTCCAGGCGGGCGCTTCGCTGGGCATGAGCTCCGCGGTATATTTTGACAGGCGAAACTTCCAGGTCTCCGCCGGTCTTGGATTGCGGCTGGGAGGCTATAAAAAACTCGTCTCCAGGCTCTAGAACCCGGATTATTTCGGGAAGGGGCTTGCGTCGATATGAGGAATGATCTTCAGCGCATTCTTGTAGTAGATCTTCTTCAAAACCTCGTCCGGCAGACCCATTCCATACATCCGCCAAAAAGCATGATAGCGTTTGTGGTAGGGGAAGTAATCATCCTCCGTTTCCAATACGCGGAAATACGTGGTGTATTCCCCGGGTTCCCAACTGTCCTTTCCAAACATAACGCGGTCCTGGTATTTTATGAGAAACTCCCTTCCGTATCTGGGTTGCCGACCCAGCTCGGCAATGACGGCACCGATCTCGGTATACACGTTCGGCAATTCGTCAAGCAGCGCACCGAGTTTCTTCAGGTCATTTCCCAGCCATCCCAGATGCGCTGCGATGAACTTGGTTCCAGGGTGTTGTCGAAACATGTTATGCTGCTCTTCGATGATGGTTTCCCAGGAAACAGGATCGTTGTCGTGCCTTCTGCCCTCGTGGGTTTTCATTTCGAGCCAGCGCTCGTTCTTCTCATCCATCGGTTGCCAGAACGATTTTGGATCCGCCGAGTGGATCAGCACCGGTATTCCGAGTTCCCCGCATTTGTTCCAGACGGGGCCGATCCGGGGGTCATCGACCTTTATCCGTTGACCTTTGCTGTCGCGCGCAGACATACCTAGATTCTTATAGATCTTGAGACCGTTGGCGCCCATTTTCACGTCCTCTTCGAGTTGCCTGACAGCCTTGACTGTCCAGTCGGGATCGTCGATACCGGAAAAATCAAGATTTGTAAAAACGATGAAACGTGTTGGATAACTTCTTTTTACGTTGCTCAATGCCCCTTTCAGATGCTCGGTGCTACCCCGGCCACGGCCGCTGAGGTTTACCATCACAGCCATGTTAAGTTTGTCCATGTCTTTTACCAGCGAAGAGAGATCCGCATCCGGCATATTGAACT
>DASVOT010000854.1:0-8811 GCA_036383235.1 Chryseosolibacter sp. | reverse complement strand
ATTCAGGGAATTCTTCCGTGTGCTGGTAGGCGTGGTACTTATCCACTTTCTTATACCCGGTCTGCTCGTCGAGCCAGACATCGTAATCCACGGAATGAATTTCTTTCTGCTCCTTGAACAGGTCAGGCTCCAGGTGTGCTTCCTCTTCTTTCTCCTTGAGCTTCCGCATGACATTTCCATGGGGAGAAATGCGTGGCTTGTGGCGAAGTTTGTTAAGCCGCTTCTCCACGTACCGGGGGTAGTATACGCGGACAAGGCTGTAGAAAATAAAATAGGCCACCACGGCAAAGCTGGCGGTCATAAAGATCCGCACGTAGAACCAGATGGTGACATCGGAGAAAATCATTTTCGTTCCGATGGAGTTGGCGTAAAACGCGGCGGCAATGATAAGGGCAATCACCGCGCGCCAGAAATATTTGATTTCATTGAGATTGACGTAGTCATATTTCTCTTTGTAATCCTTGATCAGAAAGATCCTGTATTCGTGGTACAGCAGGATCAGGATTGCGGCTCCGATACATAAATAGGCGCCAAGGGTCATGTAAAAGTCCCAGGACGTAATAAATTGCGAATGGGTTTCCATAATGGTTAAAGCTTTAGGCGATATCAAATTAGTCAATTCACCCATCTTTTAATAGCAATCGGGGTGGAATTTGTTTGACCCATTTCAGGCTTCCGCGACTATTTGTAATATTGCGGCTCCAAAGAAAACCACATAATATGCCATACAACCTGCTGAAAGGAAAACGCGGAATCATCTTCGGAGCGCTGGATGAGAATTCCATCGCCTGGAAAACGGCCCTGAAGGTAAAGGAGGAGGGCGGAGTCTTTACCCTTACCAATGCTCCCATCGCCATGCGGATGGGAAAGATCCAGGAACTGGCGAAGGTCTGCAATGCGGAGATCATTCCGGCGGATGCCACCTCCGAAGAAGACCTCCAGAACCTGTTTAAAAAATCGATGGACGTGTTGGGTGGTAAACTTGATTTTGTTCTCCATTCTATAGGAATGAGTCCGAACGTCAGGAAGGATCGGGATTACGGAGACCTCAACTACGAATGGTTTCTGAAGACGCTCGACATATCGGGCGTCTCCTTTCACAAGGTTTTGCAAAGCGCGGAAAAAACCGATGCCATGAACGAATATGGATCCATCGTCGCATTAAGTTACATTGCCGCGCAACGCGTGTTTCCCGACTATTCCGACATGGCGCAGGCGAAGGCGGTACTGGAATCCATCGCCCGCAGCTATGGATACCGTTTCGCCAAACTGAAGAAGGTGCGCGTGAACACGATATCCCAGTCTCCCACAAAGACAACGGCCGGCATCGGCATTTCGGGTTTCGACGCATTCTTCGAATACGCCCGGATGATGTCGCCGCTCGGCAATGCTTCCGCAGAAGATTGCGCCGCGTTTATCGCTGTGATGTTTTCCGACCTCACCCGTATGGTCACCATGCAGAACCTCATGCACGATGGCGGATTCTCCAGCACGGGTATTACAGAGGAGCTGATCGCACAAATTTCCAAATAAGCCAGCCGCCAACCGCCAATAGCCAATAGCCACATGGTTTCCTTTCCGCCGTGTAAAATCAACCTGGGTTTGCACATCACCCGGAAAAGGCCCGATGGTTATCACGACCTGGTGACATGCTTTTATCCCGTGCCCTGGTGTGATGTGCTGGAGGCGGTGCCGGCGCCCTCGTTCGCCTTCTCGTCATCGGGGCTTTCCATTCCCGGCGTTCCGCAACAAAATCTTTGCGTCCGGGCGTATGAGATGCTGCGCGCGGCCTATGGCATCGGGCCGGTTTCCATGCACCTTCTCAAAATTGTGCCAATAGGGGCAGGGTTGGGAGGTGGCTCCTCCGACGGTGCTTTTGCCCTGAGGATGTTAAACCGGCTTTTTGAGCTGGGCTTGTCCACAGCCGAACTGAAAGCCTTCGCGTCGCGGCTCGGCAGCGATTGCGCGTTTTTCACCGGGGATGCGCCCATGATCGCGACCGGCAGAGGTGACGTGCTCTCGCCGGTATCGCTCACCCTGAAGGGGAAATACGCCGTGATCGTCAAGCCGGAAATGCGCATCGAAACGTCTGCGGCATACGCATTGATAAAGCCGCGAGAACCCGGCGCCGACCTCCGGCAGATCGTCGAAAAGGAGCCCGTCGCCCGATGGAGAGACATCCTTCGAAACGATTTCGAGGAGCCCGTTTTCAGGGAATTTCCGTTGCTGAAAGAAATTCGCCTGCAACTGTACGAGGAAGGGGCCCTGTACGCCTGCATGAGCGGATCCGGGTCGGCCCTGTATGGACTGTTCGAAAAGGAAGTCGATCTTAAAAAAACGTTCGGACACATGACCTGCTGGTCCGGCTTCCTGGATTAATCGATGAGCACGGTCCGGTCAAAACGCTTCTTCACCATGGGATACGTGATGACCGCGCTCAGGATCACGAGGGTGCCGGCGTAAAAATGAAGATTCATTTTTTCCTTTTCTCCGAAAATAATTACCGCCATGATAATACCGTATACGGGTTCCAGGTTCAGGGTGAGCTGGATCATGAAGACGGAGATCCGCTTCATCAGCTCAACGGCTACGGTATACGCATAGACGGAACAGACTCCGGCCAGGATTGCCACATACAGCACATCCATGGCGCTGGGGGGCAGCGGCGCCTGAAAGCGACCATCGGCCAGGAGGTGATAAAAAGGAACGAAAATACCCGTCGCCGCAAAAACGCCGATCATCTCATAAAAAGTGATGCTGCGGGCGGGCAGGCGCTTCACCATCCTCGAATTGAAAACGGAAAACAGCGCGGATGTCAGCCCGGCGAGCACACCGAGAAACAATCCGAGCTTGTATTCAAAGTCAAAGGAGAAAATGATGTACAGGCCGGTGATGACGACCAGTCCGAGCATCACTTCGTATTTTTTGATTCGCGTGTTGTTGAACCACGGCTCGAACATGGCCGTCCAGATGGAGTTGGTGGCAAAGCCGACCAGGCTTACGGAAACATTGGAAACCCGGGCCGAGCCGAAGAAGGCGATCCAGTGAAGCGCAACGATTCCGCCAATGGCGAACAGGCGGATGAGGTCGGAGCGGCCAACTCTGAACGTGCCTTTGGTGAACACGATGACCGCACCCATTCCGGCCGCGGCCAGGATGGCCCTGTACCACACCATTTCGGCGGCGGGGATCGAAACTAGCTTTCCCAGGATAGCCGAGAATCCCCAGAGGAAAACAATAAAATGAAGCTTGAGGTAGTCTCTTGATGAGGCCATTAACGAGGAACGTATTTGTACATGCCCAGGGAGATCAGCGCGAAAATGATGTTCGGTATCCACACCGACAGCTCCGGAGGGGTCGATCCTGCCTCGGCAAAGGTGCGGAATAACGTAAAAAACAAGATAAAGATAAAGGAGAGAACGAACCCGAGCGCAATCTGCAGGCCCGTGCCTCCACGGCTCTTTCGCGACGAAACGATCACGCCCATGAAGACCAGTATCAGGATGCTGAATGGAGCGGAGTAACGCGTGTATTTCTCAACTTCGTAGACTTCCACGCCCGTCGTGCCACGCGCCTTTAAGGTTTTGATATACCGGTTCAGCTCCTTCATGGTCATTCCGTCATATTTGCGGTAATCGCTTTCGAATTCCTTCGGGTGAATCACCAGCGCCGTATCCATGCTCGCTCCTTTTGTCAGGCTGTCAGGCGCCTCTGAAAGGTTCGGATGGGAAGTCGTCTCGAACACGCGGTCAATCCGCCTGATCTTGTAATCGCGCAACCGCCACTTCTGCTTCACCGAATCCCACTCGATCCGGTTGGCGGTAAGCTTTTCAACCAGCCGGTTGTCTTGGAACCGCTCGATGGAGAAATGATAGCCCGTGTTCGTATTGTTGTTGTAGCTCTGCATATAGAGGTAGATGTTCGGCGCTACCTGGATATGTATGTTCCGTTTGTCAAAGTAGTACTTGTTGCGGATGTATTGAACCTCGAATTCGAGCCTTGATCTGTTGGATTTGGGAATGATCCACCCGTTCATGATGAAACTGATGCTGCCGATGAAGGCGGCACCCGCCAGGAAGGGAAGTAGGAAGCGCCGGAAACTAAGTCCGCTGCTGAGCGCCGCCACCACCTCGCTGTGGCCGGCCATTTTTGAGCATACGTATACCGTTGCGATAAACATGGTGATCGGCGTGATAAAGCTTCCGATCCAGGCCATGTAGTCAAGGTAATAGTGCGTGACCTGCGCCGCCGTAACACCGGCTTTGGCGAATTTATCCATCTTCTCGGTCAGGTCGATGACCACGATAACGGCAAGCAGGATCAACACCACAAAGAAGAATGTGCTGAGCAGCGACCGGATGATGTATTTATCGAGGATTTTCATTTTTCCGTTCTGTTCTTCATGTGCTCCCGCGGGAGATCACAGTCTTTGCGCGACTATTTTCACCATTCTGTCTTTCCATTCTCTGAATGTTCCCCCGATGATCTGTCTTCTCGCTTCGCGCACCAGCCACAGGTAAAACGTAAGATTCTGAAGGGTAGCAATTTGCGCGCCTAAAATCTCCTTGTTGATCACGAGATGGCGAAGATAAGCCTTTGAATGGAAAGTTGAGGCGTATCCTCCGAGTTCGGCGTCTATCGGAGAAAGATCATTCTTCCACTTTTCGTTCCGTATATTGATAATTCCCTGCGTGGTAAACAGCATTCCGTTCCGCGCATTGCGCGTGGGCATCACGCAGTCGAACATATCGACCCCCAGTGCAATGCACTCGAGTATATTCTCCGGGGTGCCGACGCCCATGAGGTACCGGGGTTTCGCCGCCGGCAAAATGCCGCAGACCAGGCTCGTCATCTCATACATGTCATCATGTGGTTCGCCTACCGAAAGGCCGCCGATGGCGTTTCCCGGCTGGTCCTGCTCTGCAATGAATGCCGCCGATTCTTCCCTCAGATCCCTGTACACGCTTCCCTGCACAATGGGAAAAAGCGCCTGATCGTATCCATACGGTGCCGTCGTTTCCTTCATCCTGTCCACGCAACGCAGCAGCCAGCTGTGCGTGAGACTGAGGGATGTCTTTGCATACGCGTACTCGCACGGATAGGGAGTACACTCGTCGAAGGCCATTGCGATGTCGGCGCCGATAGCCCGCTGTATGTCGACAACTGACTCGGGCGTGAAGGTGTGGGGCGACCCGTCGATGTGCGATTTGAAAGCCACGCCCGCTTCGGAGATCTTCCTGTTTTGGGCCAGCGAATACACCTGGTAACCTCCGCTGTCGGTGAGAATGGGCCTGGTCCAGCCATTAAACTTGTGAAGGCCGCCGGCCTTTTGAAGCAACTCGATGCCTGGCCTCAGATAAAGGTGGTACGTGTTACCCAGGATGATCTGCGCCCGGATGTCGTTTTCAAGCTCACGCTGGTGAACAGCTTTCACCGAGCCGGCGGTGCCGACAGGCATGAAGATCGGGGTTTCGATGTCGCCATGGGGAGTGGAGAGCAGACCGGCACGGGCCGACGACTGTTTATCCGTGGCAAGGAGCGTAAATTTCATAAACGCGCAAAAATAGGCGTATGAAGGAGAATTCCCTAAACTGACTTCAGCTAATGGATCCCGGATTGCAGGTATGAATGGATATTTTCCGGAGAAATGATCTCGAGCGGAAGCAGATCGCTGTCCGGGGGAGTCCTCTTCAGGATCAGGTGGCTGACCAGGTGCTGGATCCCCAGGAAAGCCTGCCGCTTCGGATTCTGATTGATGAGGAAGTTGATCACACCATGTTTCATAAAGCGGATGTTTTCCTCCAGCATGTCGTATCCGATCAGCCTGATCCAGGTCTTCTTCTTCCGCTCCAGGTAGGAAGCGATGAGGTACGTTGCCTTTGACGTGCTGACGAAGATACCGCGGACAGACAGATCCTCCAGGAATGCTCCCAGCTGGTCTTCGAACATGGAGGCGGGTGGATTGTAGACGTTCAGCGTCTTCACTTCGAACCGGCTGTGTTTAGCGTTTTCAAAATAATCGCGGAAGCCGCGCTCTTTCTCCGCAAGGTGCACGGAATTTCCAAGATCCTCATTCAGGTGCAACACGGCAACCGAACCCGATTCGCCGCGGAGGCATAAGTCCATCAGTTCCCCGCCGACGCGTCCGCTCTGATACAGATCCTGACCGATAAAACTCAGAGAGGGAACCTGCTCGATCTGCGTGTTGAACAGTACGCAAGGTATGCCCATCTCCTGAAAGCGGTTGAAGTAGGGCAGCGTTTCGTGGTAAAAGATCGGCGCGATGAGAATGCCGTCCGGATGACTGTCGGCCACCGCTTCGGCTACGGAATTAAAGGAGTCCTTGTCATAGAGGTTGAAGAAATAAGGAACCACGTTCAGACCGTATCGAAGCCACTCGGCCTGTGCCTGGTCTATTCCGGCTTTTGAAAATGCCCAGTATGGGTCTTGTTCGGGATTGGGCATGAGCGCGGCAATCCGGTAGGTCTTGTTCGAACCTAATGTCCGGGCGATCACGTTCGGCTTGTAGTCGATCTGGCCGAGTATGGACAAAACCTTCTTCCGTGCCACATCGGAAACTTTGCCCCGGTTGTGCAATACGCGGTCGACGGTTCCTACCGAGACACCCGACAGCTGGGCGATATCCTTGATCCGTACTGTTTTGGCGTCCATAGTTGAATAAGGGAAAAAGGTAACCTGTTGCCGGACACACCCACGTCGTGGGCGTACCCAATTTCACCTTTTTCGTTGCTTTCCGGGTAATTTTCAGGTATATTAATTAAATGCGGCTTGAATCAAAAGGGCGCAAATTGAAAATCCTTCGAGGGTAGTTTCAGCCTTTCCGGGAGATCGGAAGACGCACCTGCCGGCGCCGAATCTTTTTTTGTTTGTTTTCACAAATGTTTTTTCGTGTATGGTTTTATGCGGCCTCGCGCAAAAAATTCTTTCCGGCTCGGGCCCAAAAGTTATCTTTGTGCCTCCAAACATTTTAGCCGTTGCAGATTTTCATTTTCGTTTTCCTGATCGCCGTTGGCATTCAGCTGGTTTACCTCTTTCTTTTTTTTATCGCTTTTCTTCGGGACAGGTCAGATGCGAATGTGGAGCCCGTACCGGTCTCGATAGTCGTGTGCGCCCATGACGAAGCCGACAACCTGAAAGTGCTCATACCCGCCTTGCTCAGCCAGGATTACCCTGAATTTGAAGTGATCGTGGTGAATGATCGCTCCAATGACGGCACGTTTGATTATTTGCTGGAAGAGACTGAAAAACATTCCCGGCTCAGGATGGTCAATGTAAAAACGACCCCCGAGCGGGTGAATGGAAAGAAATACGGCATCACGCTGGGTATTAAAGCCGCTTCGTACGAATGGATCGTGCTGACAGATGCCGATTGCCGGCCGCGCAGCGCCAACTGGGTCCGTTCGCTCAGCCGTCACTTTGATGATAATGCCCAGTTCGTCCTGGGATTCTCGCCCTACCTGCGCCAGCCCGGTTTTTTAAACCTCTTTATTCGGTTCGAGACGATCATTACCGCCATTCAATACTTTGCGTTTGGCTGGATGAAAAATCCCTACATGGGTGTGGGCCGCAACCTGGCGTACAGGAAATCCCTGTTTCTGGATCGGAAGGGATTCAACAACTTCCTTCATGTGACCGGGGGTGATGACGATCTGTTCGTCAATATCCACGCGCGGGGAAAAAATACCCGTCTGGAGATGACTCCCGACAGCCAGGTAGATTCAGTTCCCTGTTCGACATGGAGGTCTTTTTATCAGCAAAAGGTTCGTCATCTCTCTGTAGGGAAACGATATCGGTTCATTCATCGTTTGCTATTGGGATTGTTTGGCCTCACCTGGATCATCACTTGGCTGGCCTGGATGGTCCTCCTGGTCCTGATCCTTGCACCTGCAGGTGTGGATGCGTTCCGGGATCTTGAAATTTATTTGGTGACCGTGCCTTTCGTGCTACGATGTATACTGTTAATTTTACTTGTCAGAGAGATGCTGAGAAAAGCATCTCTGGACTTTGCTTTGTGGACCCTGCCGATTCTAGATTTTATATATGCGATTTACTATCTTTCAACGGGTCTGGTGGCGTTAACAACTAAAAAGATTCGATGGAGGAGCTGAAACGCGATTTTTCAGATAAGGCAGTGGAGGACTTTCGCCTCATCGATCTCGCGGTCGGAGGCGATGACAAGGCCTATGCAAAGCTGTTGCAGCGCTACAAGCGCCCCGTCTACCACATGATCCTGAAAATGGTGCGAAATGTCGACGACGCTGAAGATCTCACGATCGAATCATTCGCCAAAGCTTTCCGGAGCCTGCATCGTTTCAAGAAGGATTTTACCTTCAGCACCTGGTTGTTTCGAATCGCCACCAACAACACCATCGATTTTATCCGCAAGAAGAAGCTGAATACCCTGAGCATCGAAAACACTTTTACCGATGACGACGGGCAGTCGGTGTCTATTGATGTCGAGGACGAAAATCTCGACCCGCAGGAAGAAACGATCAAAAGCCAGAAGTCCGAGCTCATCCAAATCTTTGTCGACAAGCTGCCCTCCAAGTATCAGAAGCTTGTAAGGCTGCGTTACTTCCACGAGCTTTCCTATGAGGAGATCGCCGTCGAGCTCGATGCGCCCCTGGGAACGGTAAAAGCGCAGCTCCACCGCGCGCGCGAGCTCATGTTCGAGATGGTAAAGAACAAGCGCGATCACATCTGATTCGAGTTCACCTTGCAGGGCAGCGAACTCATATTCACCTACTTTCCGGATCTGTCGGATGTCCAGAAGGAACAGTTTTCCAGGCT
>DASVOT010000853.1:0-1739 GCA_036383235.1 Chryseosolibacter sp. | reverse complement strand
TATAGTTCGGTTGTTCGTTCATGAACGGGGGGATTTTGCTGTTTCAGTTACTTCGCTGACGATGGTGCCATCCGCCAGCGTCGTTTCCAGGACATCCGCAGGCTTCACTTGCTCGACCCTTGTCACCGCTTTTCCGTTAATGCGTGTGATGCTGTACCCGCGTTTCAGAACGTTTACAGGGTGAAGGTTCGACACCGTCCTGGCCAGGTTCTCCATCCCGTTTTTTTCATATTTGAGAAGGGAACCGGTATCCTTCTTCAGCCTGAACATGACTTCGGCCATATCCCGCTGGCGCGCCTGGCAAAAAGCAAGAGCGCTGGTCTGGATGTTGTAAGCAGTGGACTCCTGCTCCTGCTTTTTCTTCAGCAGGTTGAGATTTGATTGCTTGAACAGATCGCCCGCTTTCTGCCTGACCTCATGTCCGCTTCTGACCAGGATGTTTCCCGTCACCGATCGGAAATATTTGACAGCATGCTGAAAAGACCTGCGTTCTTCGGATATCAGCCTCGACGCTTTGCTCACCAGGATCTCTTCGGCCCTCCGCACAGGAACCGAAAAATCATGGAATTTCTGAAGAAGGTAATCGGCAAGGCCGGTTGGAGTAATGGCATTCCGGTAGGCAACCATTTCGACGACCGTTTCATTGGTAGCGTGGCCGATGCCCGTCAGCACAGGCAGGGGAAAGAGAGCGATTGCCTTTGACAGGTGATAGTCGTTGAAACAAGAGAGGCCTACATCCCCTCCGCCTCCCCGGATGACGGCGACCACATCGAAATGTGCAGCAACTTTCCGGACCCGGTTTAGCTGGATCAGTATGGATTCAACGGCCCGGTCTCCCTGTAACAGCGAGGGAAAAAGAACATGAAAGAACCGGTAGCCCCACGGGTTGCCTTCGATCATTTTGAGAAAATCGGCGTAGCCTTTACTCGTCTGCACGGAAATCACAGCGATCCGCTGCGGGATGAGCGGAAATTTCAGGGACCTGTTGCGGTCGAAAACACCTTCCTTCTTCAGGGTGGCAATGCTTTCCTGCTTTTCGCGCTCAAGCTCACCCAGCGAAAAGACCGGATCGATGTCCGTTATGCGCAGGGCCAGGCCATGAATGGGATCGAAGGTGATCCTCGCGCAAAACAGCATCCTGATGCCGTCTTTCAAAGGTGTTCCCAAAACGTTGAGAAAATTCTGGTTGATTCGCAGGTAATCATCTTTCCAAAGCGTCGACTTTAGCTGCGCCACAACCTTGCCATCGACTTTTTCAACCAGGTCTGGGTAACAATGGCCCGAATGCGGGTAATAGTTAAGCTTGTTCATTTCGGCTTTTACCCAGAACGAGCTCTTGTATCTGGCGGACAGCGTTTTTTGAATGCTGCCTGTCACCTCCGGCAGGGAGAAGATCTTCTTATCGTCGATAACCTCAGGCATTGTTCAGAAGGACTTGACCAATAAGGCAATCACGACTGAAATAAGCAAATAATTAATGCGAATTGGTCAACATTTGGTCGCATTACCCGTTTGACGTTGGATAACTGCCGGTTTACCGGCGCTTAATGCATTCTGAAGGAATATTCAGATGAAGTGGCGGAAACGTCAAAAAATAGTTCGTAAGAAGGCTTTTTGTTTCCAACTTTGTGAGGTAGGGCAGTGTCCAACCTGCATCCGTTACAAAAACAAGTCCCCACTTAGATGAAACTGGCTAAAGACCCCTTTAACCACATCTTAACATCTATGGAAAGTCCTTA
>DASVOT010000852.1:0-2216 GCA_036383235.1 Chryseosolibacter sp. | reverse complement strand
GGGGAGTCCGTCAAGATCGTAGACCTCAAGCGAGACGGGCAACAATGCGTTCCCCCTACGGATAGAACTGATCTCGACAGTGAGTCTTTCACCGCTTATGGAACATACGCCATAGATGAATTGGTCTTTTGGGATAAGCCTTCCATTAATCTGAATATCGTTGAGGAGCCTCATCTTCACTGTGGAGCCTGAGACGAGCTCCTGTGTGTCGTGAATAATGGCTTCAATGGAGTTTCCTGCCTGGTTTTCCCGGAACGTTTCATCCTCCAATCCAAAAAATCCATTCTGGCTTTCTCTGAACAGGGGCAATCCCTCGGATAAAGAGACACTGTCCAATGCACCGGGAAGTTCCAAAGCATTGGAACCGATCATCGAAATATTCTCTTGGTTGGTGGCGACTTCAACCGGAAGTGTATTCGATTTCCGTTGATAGTCCATTGCTTGAAGTTTTTCTTTCACGCGCTCCGGGTGCTGAATATCCAGTATCTTTTCCAGCACGCTTTCGATCTGCTGCATTTCTGGATCGGCCTGGCCGTCATCCTGCATCATTTCCATCATGTTTTCAAGGCGGTCCACATCGGAGGTGAATTGTGGATCGGATGGCATTGAAGCAACGGGTCGCCGGCTCTTAACTTCTCCCGTCTGAGCAGTGGTCTTGTTGATCTCGGCATATAACTCCTGAAGTTTTTTATTCACGCGGTCTTCGTTGGGATCACCGGCGAGCTTTTCCTTGTGCGGAAAAGAGTCAATGAGTCCGGCTGACTTCTTTGCTGTATCCTGTTGCAGGTGCAACTCCTGTTGCGACTTGAATGCGATAAGGTCAAAGTACGGATCGCTTTCCCTGGCTTCCTCATACCTGGCCGAATCTCTTTCGGCCATCTCATAGAGAGTCATCTTGTCCCAGATCTCCTTCTCATCAAAATGGGCGTCGGGCAATGTGAAGTTCAGCCCGCTGAAGTCAATGACGCTCGCTTGCGCGGGTGTTCCCTGTCCTCCGCCAAGCGCCCAAAAGATCATCGTCAGGAATGGAAGCACGAGTAGTGGAAGGACCATAAAAAATCGCCTGTTCTGCAAAACTTTTTCTGTTTGCGGTTTCATTGTTTTGAAATTTTAGTGTGAATAATAAGTTTCGATGAATGTTTTGAGGCTGTCACGCAATCCGGGATTAGCCTCCATCAGGCTGTCCAGTAAGCGTGTATCGGATGTTGAACGAAGCCTGTCGGCTAACTGCTTGAAGCGAATCATCCGGTTGTACTGATCAATTATGCTTTGCTCGGACTGCTGCGCAGATGCGTTTTCTTCCGGATGGATGTCCGCCGGACGGGCGATAGTATCCACCTGCAAGGCGGCGGAACCGAGATCACTTTCGACGGATCGGACAATCAACATGGCACAGGCACTCGCTATGCAAATTCCGAGGACCAGAAATCCTCCCTTTTTTGCCGGAGTTGACAGCGGGTTGATCCAAGCGCTGAGTTTGCTGGCGGCTGATCTGCTCATCGCGTTCAGCCATCTCTTAATTCTATTTTCTTGTTTTTCCATTACTTGTTCTGTGGTTTTGATTTTCTAGTTTGTTACATTCTCAAGCTTTTTCTTTGGCTGGGAAAGAAACGGAGGTCACCTTCATAGGCTTCGAGTTGTTGACGCGTGATCGGTTTCCATCCATTGGATTTCTTGTATCGGTCCTCCGAATACTCAGGGTCGTGATTGATAAAAAGTTGGCCTTCCCGGTCGACAGCTATGTAGAAGGATTCAAACCCTCCATTTATTTCGCCCTTCATTTTTCCCACAGGGTTTAGTTGTTCTGTGTCCCGATCCTCGACCCGGTTAGGCAGGGATTGATTTGTTTTCATCTGTTCTCTGTTTTGATGTCCCGGTTCTCAAGTGTGTTCCATTTCTCGATGAGGAATCCATGCGGGTTGTTGTCCGAGCGGGATACATTTCTCAGGTAGCCTTCCGTGACAAGGCTTCGCGTAACAATTGATGTCGTACGGATGAGCTTTTGATGCGCGTGACACCGGAAATAGAATGGGTACATTTCCGTATCAATGCTGATGGAGTCGACATAGATCTGCTGGGTGATGTTCCCTGAAATGATATTGGAGTAATAGCGGTTCTCTTTCAGGTTATCGTACTGACGTTTGGCCGATTTGTCTGCGAGGTACAGTGCCTTTTTGATGTTGGCCTGAATCACCTTATCGTCGGGATCGAGTGTA
>DASVOT010000851.1:0-10997 GCA_036383235.1 Chryseosolibacter sp. | reverse complement strand
GTGCACGATGCAAACGGCTCCTTACGGTACCAATCGGTATGTCCAGGATCTTTGCCATTTCTTCGTATTTAAATCCCTCCAGATCACACAATATAATAACAGTTCTGAAATCAACATCAAGTGAGTTGAGGGCAATGGATATTTCGTCTCCGATCATATCCTGGAGCGCCTCCACCCGCAGGTCGGGCGTTATCTGCCTGTCAACATCTTCCGAGTTATAAAAAGTTTCGACTTCCTGATAATCTACCTTCGAAGGCTCCTTACTCTTCTTCCGATAGTCATTTATGAAGCTATTCTTTAAAATCCTGAACAGCCATGCTTTTGCATTAGTTCCTTGCTGGAACGAATCAATAAAACGGAATGCTTTCAAATACGTATCCTGCAAGAGATCCTTGGCGTCATCCGCATCCAGCGTTAACCTGTAGGCGAAATTATACATTGAGTTTATGTGCGGCATAAACTCCTGATTAAAAATCCTGAGCTTGTCTTTTTCGGAATACTGCTGACGGATAACCTCTTCTTCCATAACTTGTAAAAATAGTGAAAAACAAATGAAAACCCCTGCTGCTGTATTAACTGTGAATCGTCTCCTGATGTTTTGGGAAAAAAAGAATACCGATGTTAAAAATCTGTGAAATCGCTATCCCTTTTAGTATTTGCCAAACGAATCATGCGGACTTTAGACGCGAGGAACTTATTCCCCGCAATATCCGTGCAACATTTGGCGGACGGTGGCTGAGGGTAACCGGAACCTAAAACTCCGGCCGGTATGGCTTAAAAAACGGAAAATATCAGCCATTATTTCCGGACTTACCGGAAAAATCAACAAGCCTGGCGCAGCGGTTGCGTCGCCACCAGTCGCCGGTAGTCAATGTCTCGCCATCAGGCTGTAGGTTCTTACCAGATTGAGAAACTCACTCCTGTACCCCTCGGTGTCCTTGCCCCTCGCGCCTTCGGCAACGGTCATGACGTCAGCGTAACTCCACTCGTGAACGTATTGAGAGTCTGTGAGCAGCATGCCAAAGCCCGCCACAGCAGCCGCCCACCTGAAATCCGTGCTGGCTTCATCCAGCGTCCCGGCTTTCCCGGTAAGCGTCTTTACAATCAGATTGCTCTTCGCTTCTCCCGGATTTTTATAGCGGAACTTTACCGTCAGCCACTCTTCCGCGTGCGCCCTTTCCGTTAAGGACGGCGCCGGCTGATATTTCAGATCGTCGATGGAGTAAAAATCGCTCCTGACGCCGACGGGGATGATCTCGTACAGGGCGGTGACCGTATGGCCGGAACCCAGGTCGCCGGCGTCCTTCCTGTCGTTGTTAAAATCTTCGTCGTTCAGTTTCCGGTTTTCATAACCGATCAGCCGGTATGCCTGGACTCTGGCGGGATTGAACTCGACCTGAAGCTTCACGTCGGTGGCGATGGTGAACAGCGTTCCCCCGAACTCGCTGACCAGCACCTTGCGGGCCTCCGTCAGGTTATCAATGTAGGCGTAGTTGCCATTGCCTTTGTCTGCAAGGTTTTCCATTTTGGAATCCTTCAGGTTCCCAACCCCGTAGCCCAGCACGGAAAGATAAATGCCGTCTTCTCTTTTCTCCGTTATCAGATCTTCCATAGCCTTGTTGCTGGATTCGCCGACGTTAAAGTCACCATCGGTGGCAAGGATGACGCGGTTGTTTCCATTCTCCTTGAAATGTTCCCTGGCAAGCTCATAAGCCAGTCGCAAGCCGACGGCACCGGCGGTGGATCCTCCCGCGTGCAGGCTTTCGATCGCCGCAAGGATCTTCTTCTTCTCGCTTCCCGCCGTGGGTTCGAGCACCGTTCCGGCGGCTCCTGCGTAGACGACGATCGCCACATGGTCCTGCGGCCTGAGCTGGTCGACCAACAGTTTGAATGATGATTGAACAAGTGGCAGCTTGTTCGGCTGATTCATGGAGCCGGAGACGTCGATGAGGAACACAAGATTCGACGGCGGAAGACCCTGCACGGGGATTCTCTTTCCCTGGAGCCCGATGTGCACCAGGCGGTGTTTTGAATTCCATGGCGCCTCGGCAATCTCCGTGTAGATGCTGAAGGGTTGGCCGTTCTTCGGTTCGGCATCATCGTAATCGACATAATTGATCATCTCTTCTATCCTTACCGCGTCCTTCGGCGGAACCTCACCATTGTTGATAAACCTCCGCAGGTTGCTGTACGAAGCCGCATCAACGTCGATTGAAAATGTAGACAGCGGTTGTTTAATGGCCCCATGAAAAATATTTTCCTCGAGACCTTCATATTCTTCGGTATTGATTTCAACGGCCGGCATGCTTTCGTACGTAATGACGTAATCCGCACGGCGGCCGGGTTCAGCCGTGGCTTCTTTCAGTGCGCGATCATTTTCCCGTTTGCCCTGCCTCACCGACTCCGGAACCGTTCGCGTATCTTTTGAGAGTTTTACGTCGACCACGTTCTTATCTGCGATCCGCACCTCCCTCGCAGCAAAACCTGTCCTCGTAAAAACCAGGATGCCGCCGTCCGAGGGAACAACAATGGTATATTGACCTAACCGGTCGGTGAGGGTGCTCGTGGCAGTGCCTTTGAGCAGCACGGTGACACCTGCCAGCGGCAAACCGTCGTCGGCGGAAGTCACCTTCCCTGTAACGGTCCGCACCGAATCAAAACCCGCTCCGGCGAGCACAAAGAATACCAGTAGATAAAGTCCGATGTTTTTCATAGCTGAAATTTTTTGATGTCTGTATTGTGGAATCGTCCCGATGCCGGCATCATACTACATTCAGCCGTGCCTGCCGGGCCGGAAACAGCGCTGATTTTTACCTGATGGATGCGGCGGCGGATTTTATTCCATAATTTCTCGCGTCTTTTTTCTAATTTGAGACAATGCTTTCAAACCGTCACTACAAGAACCAGTCTGATGAACAGCTGATCTCTCTTTACAAAAAGACGGATGACCTGGAGATCGTGGGCGTTTTGTACGACCGCTACACCGCCCTGACCTACGGCGTATGTTTGAAGTATCTGAAAGACCGGGAAGAGAGCAGGGACGCCGTGATGCACATCTTTGAAAAGCTGATCACGACCCTGAAAGTCCACGAGATCAAGGTATTCAAAGGATGGTTATACGTGACGGCGCGAAACCATTGCCTGATGCACATCCGCGCACGAAAGGGAAAGAATCCTGAAGAACTGTCCCCCTTCCTTATGGAAACGGGCGGGAACGGGCATCAGGAGGAGGGACTTGAAATCGAAGGCAATCTCGGAAGGCTGGAAAAGTGCATGGAGAGCCTTGCAAAGGAACAGAAGCTATGTGTCCGTTTGTTTTATCTGCAGCAGAAGTGCTATAAGGAAATTACGGAGAGCACCGGCTACGATCTGAACAAGGTGAAGAGTTACATTCAAAACGGTAAGCGCAATCTGAAAATCTGTATGGAGCGAAATGAAAAATCGCAGGAACGATATTGAACGATATCTGCGGGGAGAGCTTTCTCCCGCCGAGATGCACGCCCTGGAGAAGGAAGCGTTGAGCGATCCTTTTCTGGCCGAGGCGCTGGAAGGGGTGGAACAGGCCGGCCCGGATAATTTTCTCTTTGATCTTCACGCGCTCAATCGTTCCCTTCACAAGCGGGCAAGGACCCGGAAAAGCAAGACGATCAAAATGTGGGGCTGGACCGCGGGCATCGCCGCCACCGTCCTGCTCATTGCAGTCTCCGGGTTCCTGGTGGTGAGTCTTATCCGGGAGCAGCATGCACGCCAGCAGGCGATGAATGAAGAATCACCCGCTCCGCCGATAACCGAACCCTCGAAGGACACGATTACGATAGCCATGCCGTTGGAGACCGCACGGCCGGCCAGGGCAAAAAACGGAGGCGCGGGCGGCGATAAAAAATCGTCAATGCGGAGTGAGGTCCTCAAACCTGCCGGCACGTTGCCCGCACAGCAGCCCGACGGCCGTGCCGCAGACGATGGGCACCTGCTGGCGGAAAACGAAGTGAAGGGACCTGTTGAGGAGGGACCGGAGAAATCGCAAACCCGCCAAGAGACGGCGCAGACGAATCTTCCCGATGCTGTTGCGGCCGACAAACAAAAGGAGGGGGATGCGCTCAATGAAGGAAAACAGTTACGGGAAGCAGAAACATTGAGCAGGGCAGCCGGCGAATCCCGGAGCCTTCGCCGGGAAAAAGAGAAAAAAACGGCGCAGGTTCCCGCCGTTTCACAATCGGCGCCTGACCCGGCTGTGGTCTTAAAGGGCAAGGTCGTATCCGCTGAGGACGGGGAGGGACTGCCCGGCGTGAATGTGATCGTCAAGGGCACCAGCCAAGGCACCGTAACGGATGCGGAAGGAAATTACCAGCTTACGCTGCCGGCGCTGAACAGCAGGTTGCTTTTTTCTTTCATCGGCTTCGAGGCACAGGAGGTGGATGTTGCCGGGAGCCCGGAAGTGAATGTGCGTCTGAAGGCAGAGGTCGATCAATTAAGCGAGGTGGTTGTTACCGCCTACGGGAATTCGTCGAATGAGACGATCGAAGACGCGGCCTCTTTCCGCGTCGCAGAACCGGAAGGGGGCAGGACCGCGTTCAGGAGATACCTGCTGAAGTCAGTACAATATCCCGGGGATGCGCTGAATAACAAGGTGGAAGGAAAGGTCACCGTGCGCTTTACCGTTCATCCTGACGGCAAGCTTGCCGACTTTGAAGTGATAAGGGGACTGGGACACGGCTGTGATGAGGAGCTCATGCGCCTGATCCGCGAAGGTCCTGCCTGGAAACCCGCCACACAGGCCGGCACTCCGGTGGCAGATAGAGTGAAAGTCAGCCTGAAGTTTCAGCTGCCCCGGTGATCAGGCCCGCGCAGCCTGAAGAGGCCATGCGCGATGCGGTGCCGGTAGAAGGGCGGCAGCGGAAATGCACAAAAAAAAACACCGCGCGCGGCGGTGTTTTTTTCTTATACGACTTTCCGCCGGATAAGCTTGGCGTACGTGCGGCTCACAGGAAAACTTTTTCCGTTCTGCATTTTCACCACCATCCCTCCGTTGAAGTGTTTTTCTATTTCCTTCAGACAGTTGATGTTGATGATCGTGCTGCGGTGGACCCGAATGAACATCTCCGGATTTAAAATTTCTTCAAGCTTGCCGATGCCGGATGAGCTGACAAACTGGTCATTCTTGGTGGTGAGGATGGTATAATCGCCGGAGGCTTCCAGGTAGACGATCTCTTCCACAGGAAGATTGAGAAGTTTCTCCGATTTCTGTACGAATATGTGGTTGTCGTAAGAAGTCTTGTTGTCGGTCTTTATGCTGCGCAGCAATTCGCCCACATTGTTCTGTTCCAGTTTCATTCTGTTGATGGCGCGTTCAACGGCAGCTTTGAATCGCTCCTGGTCGAGCGGTTTTAACAGGTAGTCCACCGCATTTTTCTCAAATGCCTTGATGGCGTACTGGTCGTAGGCGGTGCAAAAAATAACGAAAGGGTCGTGCGTGATTTCGTCCAGCACATCGAAGCCGGTCATTCCCGGCATTTGCACGTCGAGAAAAACCAGGTCGGGTTTCAATTTATCAATAACCTCAACGGCTTCTTTACCTTTCGTGGCTTCGCCTACAACCTGAATGTTGGGCATCTGCTGAAGGTACTCCACCAGAAGGTCGCGGGCCAGTTTCTCGTCGTCAACTATAACACAGGTGATGTTCATGCGAATTTATTTTGTTAAAGATCCGATTTTCCTTGCAATAATAGTCCTTAAAAGTTAATCATAAAACTATCGGGGTCGGGGGTAGCCGCCTGGGGTATGGTCGCGGTCTGTTCTTTTATCCGGCCTTTGTCCTCACTTCTTCGCCGGCCTCTACTGCCGCATGGGCGACTTCCTCCTCGAACGGTATAAAGAAGCTCACTGAATATCCCCATTCGTTTGAACGGATCCGTAGTCCGGAGCCCGGCCCAAATATGCTTTTCAGGCGCTGATCCGTGTTCTTAATTCCGACGCCGGTGGAACTTCCGTCCATTACTTTTTTTGCTTTCGATCCCAGTCCATCGTCCTTCACTTCGAAGAATATCATGGTATTGAAGCGTTTCACCGTCAGGACAATGGTGCCCCCTTCGTCTTTGGGGGCGATTCCGTACTTCACGGAG
The DNA here is from genome assembly GCA_036383235.1 of Chryseosolibacter sp. Taxonomy (GTDB): domain Bacteria; phylum Bacteroidota; class Bacteroidia; order Cytophagales; family Cyclobacteriaceae; genus Chryseosolibacter. The sequence goes on along the minus strand of DASVOT010000851.1, from coordinate 4,878 downwards.
TTTTCCACGAGGGGTTGGAGGATCATGGGCGGGATTCTCACGCCGAGGCATGAAAAATCAACCTGCTTGACAAACTTCAATCGGTCGCCAAAACGCACTTGTTGTATCCGGATGTAGTTGTCGATAAAATCGAGCTCATGAATAAGCCTGACCATCTGGTCTCCGTGCGAATCAAGCGCATAGCGGAAGATGTCCGACAACTGGGTGATCACTCTGCGGGCCTGCTCCTTGCTGGACCCGATGAGCGTATTGATCGAATTAAGCGTGTTAAACAGGAAGTGCGGGTTGATCTGCGATTTGAGCAAGGATATCTGCATCTCCCGGTTCCGGATATGCAATTCGCTCTTTTCTTCTTCCTGTTTCTGCAATCCCTGGAAATACCGGATCACATAGTAAACGCCGACCGTGATGATGTACTGGTCGTGAAAATGCAGGCCTTCCCACTTCAGGAGCTGAACAAGATGCGCCTTCCAGTTTTCAAAGAAGATAAATCCCTCAACGTAGTCTTCCAGGTAATACGAGAGCGAGCCGATGATCAGAAAATACACCGTCACTCCGATGGCGTGGCCGGTAACCTGTATATACACATTATACCTGAACAGCCAGTCGGAGAAAAAAAAGATACCGATCATCAGGATGCAATGCGCTTCCAGAAGATCGAGGGCATTCCAGAATATATACGTGTGCGGAGTCTCCAGCTTCCACTCCAGGAACGTTCCAACAGAGTAATTGATAGCATACCAGAAGCACAACAGCAAGTAAGCCCTCTTCCAAACCCTTGGTATATTGTCGATAAATTTCAAGCTGCAAAATTTGTTGTAAAGTTAATGAATGAAAAGGAAAAGCGTTTAAACCGGGTGAATAGCCGGTAAATCCGTCAATTATCAAGATAATCCTACCTGACGGTTGATAAAACCCGCCAAATAGGCCATCTTGGAGATGATTTATGGTCAAAAATCTACTTTTTGCGCTGGTTCTGACCGCTCCGATCTCCGCGCTTTGCCAGGACCTTACCATATCCGCAAAAGTGGTGGACAAAGAAACCAGCGAGCCACTGGGATTCGCCTCCGTTGGACTTAAATCCGTTGCCATTGGAACCATCTCAAACGAGCAGGGCGAATTCGACTTTCATATGCCTTCCAAATACCGAAACGAGTTGATCGTGGTCAGCATGCTGGGCTATAAAAACTTCGAAGCGCCCGTTTGGTCGATGGTTGAAAGCGGCCAAATCATCCGGATGGAAAAGTCGCCTATCGTACTTCAGGAGGTGGTGGTTTCCGATACACTTCAGGGTCAGGACATCCTGGAGATCGCGCTCTCGCGGATCCCCGAGAACTATCCGATGAAACCCTTCCTGATGGACGGTTTTTACCGCGACGTAAAAAAAGTCGGAGGCACTTACATTTCGCTTCTCGAAGCCGCTGTCAAGATCTATGATGACAACTATGAGGAGCCGCGGAATAAATATAAGCTGCGCGAACACGTCAAGCTGGTCGAGGTCAGGCAAAGCCTGGGTTATGAAAGCCGCTTCACGAACTATTTCGACCAGGACAACCTGCTCGAAGACCTGCTTCTTCAGAACAACATCCGGTATCGCCATTTCGAGGATGGAGAAAAAGTTTTTTCGCAGATGGTACGCGAAAAGAATTCTTTTTATAACGACCGCGCCACCTACGTGGTGTCGTACAACGGCGAGTACTATATGAGACTGTTTATCGACGCCCAGGATTTTTCAATCGTTCATTTTGAATTCGAACAGGGCTTCGACGATGACTTCCTGGGACGGCACCAGGATCTGGTGGGCAAATTCGCCAGCATCAAAAAGAATATTGACTACCGGAAATTCCAGGGCAAGATGTACCCGAGTTTCATGAGTATGACGTCGAGGATAAACTGGTATAACAGCGAGACCAACGAGTTGAAATTTGAAACAGAACTTTTCCAGCAGCTGCTCATCAACAACATAGACACGCATCCGACGGAACGGATCCGGTCGACCGAAAAAATGCGCAACTACGGCTTGCAGTTTCAGGACAAGCCTTACAACAAACAATTCTGGGATAATTACAACGTCATCAAAGAAACTCCTCTTGACATCCAGATCCTGAGAGACCTCGAGAAACACGGCCCGCTGAAGGCGCAGTTTGAGCAACCGTAAGCGCCATCGCCGCCTGCGCGGCTTTCGATAAAGCTGTCGGTGGCTACTTCAGTTTGGCAAGGGCATCCTTCATTCGTTTCAGCGCTTCGCGAAGGTCTTTTTCAGAGGCGGCATAGGAAAGTCTGACGCAGTTCTCATCGCCGAAGGCGCCGCCGGGAACCAGGGAAACATGCGCCTCTTCGAGCATGTAGAGGCAGAAGTCGTCGCCGTTCTGAATCTTCCTCGAACCGTAGGATTTACCATAGAAGCTGCTGACATCGGGGAAGAAATAAAACGCTCCCTGCGGATAATTCGATTTCACACCGGGGATTTCTTTCAGCAGCGAATAGACGATGTCACGGCGCTGGCGGTATTCTTCCACCATTTTGTTTGTCGGCGTAATGTCGCCGGTAATGGCAGCAAGGGCCGCGCGCTGGGAGATGGAGGCATTTGCTGAAGTAATCTGGCCCTGGACTTTATTACACCCGTCGGCGATCCACTTCGGAGCCGCGATGTACCCCACCCTCCATCCGGTCATCGCAAATCCTTTGGCAAATCCATTCACGGTTATCGTACGCTCGAACATGCCGGGAAAGGTGGCTATGCTTACCTGCTCACCCGTGAAGTTGATGTGCTCATAGATCTCGTCGGCAATGGCGAGGATGTCGCGCTCCACGACAACTTTCGCAATTTCTTCAAGCTCCTTCTTCGAAAATACGGTGCCCGTAGGATTGCAGGGCGACGAGAAGATGATGGCCCTTGTTCGCGGGGTAACGGCCTTGTTCAGCTGCGGAGCTGTCACCTTAAAATCGTTTTCAATCCCACCCCTGACAATGACGGGGACGGCGCCCGTTAACCGCACCAGAGCATCGTAGCTGACCCAGTAAGGCGAAAAGACAATCACCTCGTCACCGGGGTTGAGCAGTGCCAGCATGGCGTTGGCGATGGACTGTTTCGCGCCATTGGATACAACGATGTTCTCCGCTTTATAAGGCACTCCATTCTCCTTCTGGTATTTGGCTGCGATCGCTTCCCGCAGATCCTGATACCCGGAAACCGGAGGATAGGCGAAATATTTTCCTTCGTCGATGGCCTTCTTGGCTGCCTCGCATATATGACGAGGCGTCTTGAAGTCGGGTTCTCCGAGGCTCAGGCTGATCACGTCGATGCCTTTGTTCTTGAATTCACGGGCCTTGGCGGCCATTGCAAGGGTAGCGGATTCCTGGATCGCGTTAATGCGATCGGATAACTGTTGGTTCATGGTGAAGAATGAATGCCGCAAAGAAAACAATTTCCATCCGAACTTGGAAGGTAAACGGCAGGTTCATGCAAATATTTAATGAAAACTCCGAACCGGAGAAGCGCGTGTTGAATCCGCTTGCCGTGGCTGAGGTAATAAGCTTTGACCCGACTCCGCGAAGCCTTATTTTTGCCGCTCAACTCCGAACGACATCTTGGCCAACCCTATGCCGGCAAACTACAAAAGAATTCCAGCCACCCTGGCGCTGATCGCAATAAACGTAATCGTCTTCGGCTTCACCTACCTGGAAGCCGGATCATTCAACGACGGCCACTGGACTTTTTCACTTCTCCGGCTCGGGGCGCTGTTCAATCCATTGACGCTCGGCAGCGAATGGTACCGGATCTTTACGCACATGTTCCTCCACGGAGGAATCCTCCACCTGGCAGTAAACATGTATGCCCTCTATTCAGTCGGCAGCGACATCGAGATCCTCACCGGAACGAAGAAATTCGCTTTCGTCTACTTTGTTTCCGGCATCGCATCGGCACTGAACAGCTTGTACTGGAGCCTTTTCACTATAGGTGTCGGCGCATCGGGAGCCATTTTCGGATTGTTTGGTTTTTCCCTCATGATCAACATTTTCCTCAGCAGGAGGAGCGGAAAGTCAATGACCCCGGTGCTCGTCAATTTCGCCGTGTTTGTTGGTATCAACCTCCTGATCGCTAAGTCCGTCAATGCCGACAACGCGGCCCACCTGGGCGGTCTGGCTGCCGGAATGCTGATCGGACTTTATGCGCTGGTAAAAGGTGAGGGCGCCGCCTTTATGAGGACAAGGGTCGAATATTTCATGATCCCCGCCCTCGTGATCATCTATTTTACGCTGCCGAGATTCCAGGTACATTATTACAGATTTTTTCAATCTGTTATGGCGGCGGAAGATTCCACACGCCAACGGTTGAAGAAAAGACTTTCCGACGACCAGTACCTGAAAGTTTTCGCCGAGAATACTTCGCAATGGGACAGTTCCCTGTCGATGCTCAACCGTCAAAGCGGTCTCCCGGTCGAATTGTCGGCCGATACGTTTAAGCTCAGGCGGTACATCGGTCTGCGGATCGAGGAGAATGATTACAAGAAGAAAATAATCGAGCGCGAGTCGTATATCTACCTCGACAGCATCGAGGAGGCGAACAAGCAGATGTCTCAATTTACAGCACTTGATTTTCCATTGTCGTTCCGGATCGCTGACACAGAAAAGCCGCCGCCAGCGGATACCTCTTCCCGCGAGCTGATTAAGGTCTATTACGACCGCGACTGGGTGGAGATCCCTTCTCCTCCGGGAGCGTATTACCGGATCGGTTATCGCGATTCCCTTGGACGATGGAATGGTGAAGTGAGAGACTTCTATGCAAACGGCGACGTTCAGATGAAGGGCACGTACAAAGAAAACAAACGCGACGGAGTATTTTTATACTACTCTGATCATCACACCTATACTTCC
>DASVOT010000850.1:0-6565 GCA_036383235.1 Chryseosolibacter sp. | reverse complement strand
ATATGCAATAAATGTTCAACAGGCGAATGCGTCGCTGGTGTTTTCTTTTATCGGGTACAAAACTCAAACAGTACCGGTAGGCAACCAGACGACCGTAAACGTCACATTGACACCCGAGTTGCGGGCGCTGGAAGAGGTGGTAGTCGTGGGGTATGGAACACAGAAGAAAACAAGTATGACTTCGGCTGTGTCGACCATCACATCCGACGAGGTTGTTGCAAGGCAGGCGCCCAACACGATTTCATTGCTTCAGGGCCGTACGCCCGGCCTGCAGATTGTTCAGAACTCCGCTCTGCCCGGAGATGAAAGCAATCAGATCCGGATTCGCGGCCAGGGCACATTCAGTTCCGCGGGCAGCAATCCGCTTGTCTTGATTGACGGCGTTGAGGGAAAGCTCGAATTGCTCAACCCCAACATGATCGAAGACATCTCGGTATTGAAGGACGCCGCGTCTGCCGCCATCTACGGCTCGCGTGCAGCCAATGGCGTCATCCTGGTGACAACTAAAAAGGGAAAGGAAGGCCGGCTCAACGTTGAATACAACTATACTTATTCCATTCAAAACCCTTCTGTGAAAATTGACAGGATTACCGACCCGGTGGAGTATATGCAACTGGTAAACAAAGCCATAGACTTTTCAAACATGAACGCTCAGTGGCGGTACACCGACGACCAGATCGCCATGTACAGCGCCGATACCATTCCCACCAGTGACTGGACCAGTTACCTGATCCGCGAGGCCCCGGTGCACAAACATTTCTTAAATGAGAATGGAGGCAAGGGTGGAACAACGTTCAATGCGGGGTTGGGTATCCTGGATGAAACCGGTCTGTTGCTGGCAACAGATTACAAGCGATACGATGCTCAAATCAACTTTAAGTCCAACCTTGGCGGACGGGTAACGTTTGGAAATAATATATCCATTGCAAGGGGCAAAAGACACGATACTGTCTTTGACAGAAGCGTACCTTCCCAGCTGCTCACGTCAGACGCTTCCGAGGATCAGATGCTGGCCGCCTACGCGGCGCCTCCACTGAGCACGCCCGTGCTACCCGATGGCAGCGGACGATTCACTGGCCTGGTTTTGCCCAACAAAGGCGGGAACAAAAATCCGATCGCCGTCGCGAATGGCGGCGGAGGAAAAGAGTGGCTGAATACCTATCTGCTTTTCAGTCCTTATCTGGATGTCAAAATCACGGATGACCTGACTGCCGGGGTAAAAGGCGCATTCCGCTTCGAAGAGGAGATGGGCAAAGCCCTGCTCGCCGTGACCGACACTTACGAATTTTTTGCGCCGCATAATCTCAGCGGATCGACCGCGTCAGCTAATTCTCTCTTTCAACGAAATACCAGGGAGAATCAATTTACGCTGTATGGGACATTGAACTATAACAAAACTTTCGGGGAGGCACACACCGTGCAGGCGCTTGTGGGCTTCCAGCAGGAAAGTTACCGGCAGGATCAGCTGGATGCATTCCGGACCAATCTTGCCTCAAAGGCACTTTGGGAAATAGATGCAGGGCCGCCATCGGTTCAAAATAACAATGGCACTGCTTTCGAATGGGCGATGCAATCGTTTTTCGGCAGAGCCAACTACGACTTCAAGGGCAAATACCTGTTTGAAGCCAGCTTCCGCGACGATGCCTCGTCGCGTTTTCCGGAAGGCAACCGGTGGGCATTTTTTCCATCCCTTTCGGCGGGATGGCGCATCGCGGAGGAATCATTTTTTGACGGCGTCCGGTTTGTCGACCAGCTGAAAGTGAGAGGATCATGGGGACGACTGGGCAATTCAAACATCGGTAACTATCCCTATCAGTATGCGCTGGAAAGCCAGACTTACGACTTTAATGGCGCCCTGGTACAGGGAATAACCGAGGAAGACCTGGTCAACGCAAATATCAAATGGGAGACGACCACCGTTACGGACGTCGGCCTCGACTTCTCTCTTTTCAACGAAAAATTGTTTGGGTCGGCCGATTGGTACCAGAAGACGACTACCGACATCCTGCGGGGTCTGCAAATTCCGCAGCACGTAGGGTTGGACGCCCCCACCATCAACGACGGAATATTGGAGAATAAGGGCTGGGAATTTATCCTCGGCCACAAAAATAAGATCGGCGATTTCCACTACGGCATCAATGCCAATTTTGAAACCTACAAAAACAAGCTCATCAGATTTGGTGCCCGCGAAATCAGCGGCGTCAATCTTCGGGAAGAGGGTCTGCCCTATAACCAGTATTATGTATTGATAAACGATGGCGTGTATCAAACGCAGCAGGAGATTGACGATGGACCGACGCCGGCGTATTCCGGTAGCGTCAAGCCCAAGCCGGGCACGCTGAAGTTCAGGGATGTGAGTGGCCCCGATGGAGTTCCCGACGGGCAGATCGATTTGACTTACGACCGGGTGCCGGTGGAAGGCTTATTTCCGAAGTTCAACTACGCCATGAACATTACCGCCGACTATAAATCATTTGACTTGAATGTTTTTGTCCAGGGTGTTCAGGGCAGAAGGACCTACGTTACGGGATGGGGCGTCGCACCTTTCCAGCAGGCGGCCGCGCCTCCCATCTGGTGGAGGGGCGCGTGGGATGGGGAAGGCACTTCCAATACCATTCCCCATATTTATATGGACGGTTACGCTGCCAATAACCCGGTCTCAACCTTCTGGCTTGGGAACTCCTCGTACCTCAGGATCAAGAATGTTCAACTGGGATATACTTTTCCGGCATCGCTCGTGAAGAAAGTACTGATGCAAAATCTGCGCGTCTATATCGCCGCTGATAATTTGTACACGCGTACGAAATTTTTCCAGGGCCTCGATCCGGAGCGCACGGCCTCCGGTTCAGCGCGGGCTGCCATCTACCCACAGGCGACTATCTATTCATGCGGAGTCAGAGCAATTTTCTAAATCGAACAAAAATGAAAAAAATCATAAACCTGATATACCTCGTCTTGTCGATCACCATGTTGTCGTCATGCGAGGATTTCCTTGACAAACAGCCTTTGGCTCAGTTAAGCTCAGACACGTTCTGGAAGGCAGAAAGAGATGTTCAGGCGGCCCTGACAGCCACCTACACCTCCTACCGGACCAATATTGCCGGGTCGGTACCCGGATCGAATGGAGTATCCTTTGCGATCGAGGCGCTTTCAGACAATGCGATTTCGAGCTCCGGTTTTTTTAATATCCAGGGCATCATGCACGGGGGAATAAATCCGCAGACGGGAGGTGCCGTGCAGGATTTCTGGCGCATCTGCTACGAGGGAATTGCCAGCTGCAACTATTTTCTTCAGAACCTCGAAGGCGTCAAGGGCCTTTTGAGCGAAGAGAATTACGGCAAATACAAAGGCGAGGCGTTGTTCAACCGCAGCTACTATTACAACGAATTGATCCAGTTGTATGGCGATGTTCCATTGGTCCTGGAGCCACAAACATTGAACGGCGAATTTTACACGACACCGCGTACCGCGAAGGCGGATGTGGTCGAACAATTGCTGACCGATCTTGATGTAGCCATTGCAGGCTTACCGAATATCGCTTATTCGGACGGCCATGCTGTCAGAGGCAGCGCCATCCTGCTGAAGGTACGCATCCTGATGAATAATCAGAGATTCGCCGAAGCGGCGGATGCAGCGTGGAGCCTGATCGGCGATCCTGAAAATCCGTTTGAATTGCACCCGAATTACTCCGGCATTTTCTTCGGCGAGCAAAAAAATAATAAGGAGATCATGTTCTCGGTCCAATACCAGGGTCCGTCCGATGCGCATCAGCTGGATCAGTATGTCGGCAGTCGCATGTCGTTTTTTCCGACCACTCAGCTCCGCGACGCATATGAAGTAAAAGATCCTGTAACTGGAGAGAAGGATCCGCGGTTGAAAATGACGATCTTCCAGGTGGGCGATCCATGGGTAAACCACACGAGCGGAATATTTACAACGACGGCAGCCGGGCGCTTGTCCGAGGGTGCGGTGCCGTTCACCAAGCTGGCTTTCAAGAAATGGATCAATCCTTCGCTGGTTCAAGCCCGTGGCAATATCAGCGACCAGCATATCGTAAAAATGAGGTACGCCGAAGTTCTGCTCTCGTATGCGGAATCAATGTTTGAAAGCGGGCAAGGCAATGATCAGCGCGCCCTTGACGCGTTGAACGCCGTCCGCGCCCGTCCCGGAGTGGAGATGCCACCGGTGAGCGCCTTGACCCGCGATAATATCCGCAACGAGCGCAGGGTGGAGCTGGCGTTTGAAGGACTGCGCTTCAACGATCTGAAACGCTGGGGAATTGCCGAGGCGATTATCCCGACCATCCCGGGGAATGGCGCCAACGTGAAGCGCAAGTTTGACGGATATGTGTGGCCCATTCCACAAGGTCAGATGGATATTATGGAAGGCGTGTGGCAACAAAACCCCGGTTATTGATCCTGCTTCATCGAGGATAAAATGCCGAATCGCACGATGTCGCGATGAACATCATTCCTTGGATTTTCAGCGCATCAGAGACTGCCGATCTTTTCCAGTCTCTGATGCCTTTGCTGAAAATCATTTGTGATCAGGAGTTCCGCAAAACAGTTTAATTTTGATGCAACGTTGCGGGACAGCTGATAATTAATCCCATCGTCAGGCATCAATTTGGGTGTTGTATTTCGACCGTTTCAGGCGATGCCGGTTGACGGTGTGAACGCCTGCTAAAAACAAAAGACGACCTGTATAATTTTATGAACCGTATCGTTCCGATTGCTCTATATTTAATTATCGCATTTTTTATTCATGAGCCTGCCTTTCCTTCCAACGAGGCGAAACGTGTCCCGGTCCTGTTGACAACTCCTGCTGACCCGCCAAAGATTCTAAGTCCTGATTCCGCCCTCGAATTCAATGTCTACGCGGAGAACGGACAACTCAGGTACTCTGTCGCCTTTCATGGGAAACCCATTATCGAAGCGTCGCCCCTCGGGCTCATCCTCGACAATGCAAATCTCGGCGAGGGTGTCTCTCTCGGGAAGGCGGACTGGTATGAGGCCAACGCCACGCTGCCGTGCCGCGGCAAGCATTCGACGGCAACCGATCATTACAAAGGAGTGAGGATTCCCGTCGAACATAAGCGGAGCAAGGTTCGCTACACGCTCGAGGTCCGGGTGTACAATGACGGCGTTGCGTTCCGGTATGTTGTCCCCGGAAACGGAGCGCGCGTGCTTAACGGGGAAGCTACCGGTTTTTTCGTGCCTGCCGGCAGCACGGTGTGGCATCACGGCATTGCGTCCATGCATTATGAGGAGAAGCATAAGAAGTCGGATGTTTCAGCGATCCGCGCCGACGAATGGGTCGCGCCGCCGATGACGATCCGCCTTCCGGGGGAACTGGGTTACGCATCGATAACGGAATCAGGGATCATCAAAAGCCGCGGTGAAAATTTTCCCGGCATGGCCCTGCAGGCCGATGGTCAACGGGGTTTCCGGGTGCGCTTCGGCCACGAGCACCCTTCCAATTACCCGTTCATCCTGCGGTACGGAGAAGAAGACCAAAAACGGCTGCAGGCGCCCCCGCTCCTGCATGGAAACATCGAAGCGCCGTGGCGGGTAATACTGGTCGGGGCTGACCTGAATACCTTGTTCAACTCAGACATCATCTTTGACGTGGCGCCAGAGCCGGATCCCGGGCTCTTCCCGAATGGTTTCAATGAGGCATGGATGACGCCGGGGCGCGCAGCCTGGGGGTACCTAACCAAAGAGCCGCGCACCCTCGAGGGAATGAAAAATCTCTCGCGGCTGGCCGGGGAGTTGGGCTTTGAATACCACGTGGTGGAGGGCCACTGGGCGAAATGGACCGAGGCGGAGCAAAAAGAATTCGTGGAATTTTCGAATCAGCACCATGTGAAGCTGATTTTCTGGAAGCACTCGAAAGATCTCAGAGACTCCGTCAAGCGCCATGCGTTCTTCCAGCAACTCCACGACCTTGGCGTCGCTGGGGCAAAGATCGATTTCTTCGACCACGAAGCGAAAGATATCATCGACTTGTACGCGGCGTGCCTGCGCGAGGCCGCGGAATACAAGCTGGTCCTGGACTTTCACGGCGCGAACAAGCCAACCGGACAGGACCGCACCTGGCCGAATGAAATGGCGCGGGAAGCGGTATTCGGCATGGAGTTCAGAGGCCCGTGGGCGAAACACAACACCACGCTGCCGTTCACGCGACTTCTTGCGGGTCATATGGACTACACCGTTGTGACGTTCGGCGACCGCAAGTCGGAGACTTCTGAAACGCATCAGCTGGCGAGCGCACTCGTCCTGCAGGCACCCCTCCTCGTTTTTTCCGAGCACCCCCAGAATCTCCTCGAGCATCCGGCCGTTGATTTCATAAAACAAATCCCCGCGGTGTGGGATGAAACCATCGTTCTTCCGCCGAGCGCGATCGGAGAAGTCGCTGCCTTTGCCCGCCGCAGCGGAGAAAAATGGTTTGTTTCCGTAATGAATGGCGAAGCGGAAAGGAGCATCGCGATCGATCTTTCATTCCTCGGGGAAGGCGAGTATCAGGCGACGATGGTGCAGGACAAAAGACCCGACTGGGCAACGGT
>DASVOT010000849.1:0-5361 GCA_036383235.1 Chryseosolibacter sp. | reverse complement strand
GTGCCGATCGCGAACCCCACCAACGGTACCATCACCAGTGACTTTGGCGGGCTACAGGGGTCCGATGGTGCTTCGAGCATCAACCCGGACGACATCGAATCCCTTACCGTTTTGCGCGGCGCGTCTGCCGCAGCCTTGTACGGAAGCCAGGCCGGTAACGGCGTTATCCTCATTACCACCAAGAAAGGCAGAAAGGACAGGGTATCCGTCACTATTAATAGTGGTCTTACCGCCGAGAGGCCATTCACCCTTCCCGCGATGCAAAACACCTACGGGCAGGGGAACTCCGGTGTTCTCAACGCTTCATCGGGTGAAAGCTGGGGAGCAAAGATGGACGGCCAGTCCTTTACGGGGTATATGGGAGAGCAGCGGACCTACTCCGCTCAACCTGATAATATCAAAGACTTTTTCAGAACCGGTTTAACCTGGAACAACTCGATCGGCGTTTCGGGCGGCTCTGATAAAATGCAAACATACCTATCCTATACGAATAACGATGTTCAGGGCATCATGCCGAGAAATGACATAAACCGGCACACGTTCAATCTGAGGTTGACGAACCAGGTAAGCAGCAAGTTTTCCACAGATGCCAAGATCACTTACCTGATCCAGGATATTGACAGCAAATACGAGTTCGGCGAGGCGGGTCCCTACACCGAGCTGTTGCAGATCCCGCGCAACGTGAGCCTTTCCGACGCAAAACATTTCGAAGATATCAATAGCCTCGGGGTGCCGGTGCGGGCGCCGTATCCGGTCATCAACCCTGCGCTCTATCAGAATCCCTATTGGGAAGTTTACAGGAAGGAGCACAATGAGCACCGCGACCGGGTAACGGGATTTTTGCAGGCCAAATATGATATTACTGACTGGCTACACGTCACAGGCCGCGCCAACCTTGACAAGACGATGGACAAGATGCAGTTCATCCGCTATCAAGGGCATTCCGGCACGCCGCCGACTGATGGAGGAGCTTATGGTGAATATTTTATCACCAATGAGCAGAAGTGGTTCGATGGGATGCTGGAAGGAAGCAACAACCTTTCCACGGATTTCAAGATCGATTATCGCGCAGGGGCGATTTATCAGGACACCAAGTATGGCGCGGTTTACGACGACGCCAGCGGCCTGAACGTTCCCAACAAGTTCAGTCTGAATTTCGCGACCAATCGAAACATCTACCAGGACGCCTCCGAAACACGAATCAATTCAGTCTACGGTCAGGTCAACCTGGCGTTCAAGGAGTCTATCTTTCTGGATGCCAGCTTGCGGAATGACTGGGACTCGCGGCTTCCTGCACCGTTCAACATTTTGTATCCGTCTGTGGGGCTGTCGGCCATTCTCTCTGACCTGACGACGATGCCTTCGGCGATTTCGTTCCTGAAGTTAAGTGCCAACTATGCCAACGTTGGAAACGGGGGACGACCCCAGATACGCTTCAACACGTACAGTTACGAGCAGGGCGTCGGTCACGGGTATATCGGAAGGAGCACGACACGCGCCATCCCGGATTTGAAACCTGAAATGGTGCGGAATATTGAAATCGGGCTTGATGCCAAGTTCATTGAAGACCGCATAGGCTTCACGTTGACATATTATAAGAGCAACGCGTTCAACCAGTTGCTCAGGGTTCCTGCGCCGGCAGCAACCGGTTTTTACGACCAGTACATCAACGCCGGAGATATCCAGAATAGTGGAATCGAACTTGTTCTCAATGCTACTCCGGTGAGGTCGAATAACTTTTCATGGGACATTCTATTCAATCTCGGGATGAACCGCAACAAGGTAATCTCTCTGACGGAGACGGTGAAATCATTTAACCTGGAGGGCTTCAGCCGTTCCGCGACCCCCACTGTTAAAGTTGGAGGAAGCTACGGCGACCTGCTGGGCTTCAAGTGGATGAAAGACGACCAGGGCAGATTACTGGTTACGGCATCGGGTAAGCCCTTATCCAGTATCACGACCGGCGAACTGGGATATATCGGTAACTTCAATCCAAAAGCTACGATGGGATTAACCAACGTGCTGAACATTGGCAAAGGCTACGTAAGGCTTCTCATCGATGGCAGGATCGGCGGCGTTGTAGTTGATGGTACCGAGCAGCTGATCAGTTATAACGGAGCTACGGAGCCTACTGCCAAGTTCCGCGAAGGTGGCTGGAACCTCGGAGGTGTCGATGTTGAAGGCAACCCGGTAACGGCGACGATCACTGCGCAGGACTTCTGGACCACTGCTTCAGGCGGCCGTTACGGCTCGGCTGAGTTCTTTACTTATGATGCGACCAACTTCAGGGTCAGGGAACTGGCGCTGGGGTATAACATACCGGTTCCGTCATCTTTCTTTATCAAAGAAGCGAAGTTGTCGCTCGTTGCCCGCAATCTTTTCTTCCTGTACCGCGGCAAGTCAACCATGGACATTCCGGGTATCGGGAAGCGCAAGATGTCATTTGATCCCGATATGTCATTGGGTAACGGCAACTGGCAGGGTATCTCATACGGTGCCTCGCCTTCCACCAGGAGTATAGGATTTAATCTTCAGCTTTCCCTGTAATGTTTAATAATTGAATTCACGACTATGAAAAAATATATAGCCTTTTTAAAACTACACGGGGCCGCGGCGTTTGTCTGCTGTGTTATCTTGACAATCGGGTGTACCGATAAATTTGACGAGATCAACACCAACAAGAATGCTCTCGCAAATCTGGAAACCGCACAGCTGCCTTTCCTTTTTGCAAAAGCCGAGCAAATGGGCACGGGAAGCGGATGGAATTACCAGATCGCCCAGAACCTGTTTCACGATCAATACGTCCAATACTTTGCGAACACAACTACTTATTTCCCATCGGACAGGCTGGTGATCCGGATGGACTGGATCCCGGCGGCCTGGAATCCTATTTACACCCAGACCATGCCGCAACTCCTTACCCTCATGGAGAACTATGATCCCGGATCGGCAGAATATGCTCTGGCCAATATCTGGTGGGTTGAGTCCTTCCACAGAGTGACCGATACATGGGGACCGATTCCGTATTTCAAAGCTGGCATTCCTGCTGAAAGCGTCCCTTACGACGACATGGATGTGATCTATGACGACTTCTTTAAAAGACTTGCCGACGCGGTCACCGTGCTGAAGGGGAAGACGGGAGAGTCGCCCTATGGCGATTATGACATTATTTATAACGGAAGCGTAGACAAGTGGATAAAATTCGCGAACACCCTTCGCTTGCGACTGGCGATCAGGATATCCGGCGTGGATGCCACACGTGCAAAGACCGAAGCCGAAGCGGCAGTGGCATCCGGCGTCATGACGACCAGCCCTGCAGACGATGCGCTGATCAAGAAAAGTAACACCGGCGGTGACATCAACGGGCTGTCCGTGATGGACTGGAACGAGTTCAGGATGAGCGCCGCGATGGAATCGGTTCTGAAAGGGTATTCGGATCCGCGGATGCCGGTTTATTTTGAGCCGACGAAGCAGAGCTGGCAGGCAAACGAGGTAGCCAACGGCAAAGACGCCACGGATGACGGAAGCAATTTTAATCCCGACGACCTGGCGCATCCCCTCGACTACAACGGGTTGCGCAATGGTCTTACTTCCGCGCAGATGGCCCTGCCTCTCAACAAAGCCGACGCGAATTCGCGTCACGGCGCGAGATGGAACAGCTCTAGCAACGCAATCCGGTTCCTCGGTAAAGATTATACCTCCGGTCTCGAAGCGCCCGTTAACGTTATGTGCGCCGCCGAAGCATGGTTTTGCAGGGCCGAGGGCGCTTTGCTAGGATGGAATATGGGCGGAGGTACCGCGCAGGAATATTACGAAAAGGGGATCGAAACTTCGATGAACCAATGGGGCATCACGGATGCGGCCGTTATAGACGCCTATATCAATAATACAGATCTTCCCGTTGCGCCGGGGGATGCGCTCAGCTCTCCACCCGCGGCCGATGTCCCTGTATTATTTGGAGGATCGCTGGCGGTGCAGAAAAAACAGATCAACCTGCAAAAGTGGCTCGCTCTTTTTCCTGACGGCGTTGAAGCATGGGCAGACCAGAGACGCGCGGGGGTGATCAAGCTGTACCCTGTCGCCAACTCTGACAATCCTGACATACCAGATCCGACCACGCAGTACATTCGAAGAATTAATTTCATTACCGACGAGAAGACAACCAACGGAGCGGAAGTTGAAAAAGCGGTCAACCTTCTCGGCCTGGGCGGTGATAAAATCACCACTCCGCTCTGGTGGGATGTAAACCCCTGACGTGGAAATTTATTTGAACAAAATCAAAAAGCTCAGTACCTTCACTGAGCTTTTTGATTTTTTTACCCTGCCGCGAAGAGTGGTCGTGCTAACAGCAAAAAATTATTTATCTTTTTAGCACGTTGCCATTTCAGACACCAAGTCCTTCCGGCTGATTTTTTAATAATTATGTTTAAAAACCCGCACCCCTTGTTGTTACGTCCGGCAATTTTTTTCAGAATCCGGTTTTTCAACGCAGCAACAGTTGTCATCGTCACCTTCATCGTCTTCTCCTGTACGCGGGAAGAGACGGAAGCGCCCTTGTTCACGGAAGCAGCCGCCGAAGAGACCGGCATCGCCTTTGCAAACACCGTGAATCAGGATGGAGACAACAACGTCCTGAATTACCCTTATTATTTCAATGGGGGAGGGGTCGCGGTCGGAGATATCAACAACGATGGCCTGGACGACATTTTCTTCACCGGTAACCAGGTCGCCCCGAAACTGTACCTCAACAAGGGCGATTTCCGCTTCGAGGACATCACTCAAGAAGCAGGCGTCGAGGTAAAGGAGGGCTGGAAAACGGGCGTGACCATGGCGGATGTCAACCAGGACGGCCTGCTGGACATCTACGTTTGCCGCTCCGCGATGGCGGACTCCGCGCTTCGGAAAAATCTCTTATTCATCAATAACGGAAATCTTACGTTTAGGGAAAGGGCAGGCGAATATGGTGTAGACGACAACTCCTACTCCACGCAGGCCGCTTTTTTCGACTACGACAAAGATGGCGATCCCGACGTGTTCGTTTTGAATCACTCCCTCCCTCGGTTCGCCGGTTTCAATAACATGCTCGTCAACAACAAAAAAAGGAGAGCGCAGAAATTCAACAGCAAGCTTTTCCGCAATGACAACGGCCACTTTGTGGATGTCTCGGAAGAAGCCGGCATCATCAACAATGTGCTGAGCTTCGGGTTGGGCGTAGCTGTCTCGGATCTTAACCAGGACGGATGGCCCGACATTTATGTCTCGAATGATTTCAACGAAGAGGATTACCTGTACCTCAACAATGGCGATGGCACCTTTACCGATAAGGTACGCGACGCAACCGGGCACGTCTCGCTCTTCTCG
>DASVOT010000848.1:0-5325 GCA_036383235.1 Chryseosolibacter sp. | reverse complement strand
CTTTCGTTAACTGGCACTGGTCAATACCCCTTGATCCGCCATCAGGGCCGCGGCGCACGGCGCCGGGTGGCAAAGCACCGGGGGGAATATTAACCAATCCTCATGTCAAGATGCCGGCTGGAATTTTTAAACAGCGCCTGACTCTGATTCCTTAACAAAAAAAGTCAAAGAAAATTGCCGATCCTAGCGGCGAGGGTTTAAAAAAACGTTCAGCGGTTAGAGGCAAATGATCCGGGATCCTCATCAGCCGGAAAAGGAATGGCGTTCAATTTCCCGGTCAGCGTTTCTTTGACCGTATCAAAGGAAGCCAGGTAGTCTTTCTTTACCGGTTGGGACGCCGGCAGATCCGCTTTAAGGGCGTCTACCTGCACGCCATTCTTCCAGAAGCGATAGCAGAGGTGCGGGCCGGTGGCAAGCCCGGTGCTCCCCACGTACCCGATGGTCTGACCCTGTCGCACGTGGTCGCCGGCATGTATGCCCGACGCGATCCTGGACATGTGGAGGTACTGCGTGGTGTAAGTCGAGTTGTGCCGGATCTTTACATAGTTCCCGTTGTTGGATTTGTAGCGCGCCTCGAGCACGATGCCATCGCCAACGGAACGGATAGGGGTACCGGTAGGTGCGGCGAAGTCCGTTCCGAGGTGAGCTTTCCAGCGTTTCTGCACCGGATGGAAACGGTGCTTGTTGTAACGCGAGCTGATACGGGTGAATTCGATGGGGTATTTCAGCAACGCCTTCCTGAGACTTTTGCCGTCTTCATCAAAATAGTCAACTCCGTCACCCTGATCAAAAGGAAACGCGTAGTAGGGATAGTCGTAGTGTTCAAAATAAATGGCGTTGATCTTGCCGATGCCGATGGAGACGCCATCCACCTGCTGCTCTTCGTAGATCAGCTTGAACTTGTCGCCGTCCTGGAGTCTCTGGAAATCCACCTGCCATCCGAAGATGTCGACAAAGCGGTTGGTGAGATCGGCGGGCATCCCAAGCTTCTCCATCGTTTCCGAGAGGCTTGAGTGGATAATCCCGCTCACGCTCTTCTCGAGGGTGGTGACTTCGCGCTGGCCCACATTGACCGACAACGAATCGTCAAATTTGAAAACAATATAGTCGATGGCGTTCGGCTCGTAGACCAGTGCCTTCGCCTGTGTAATGGAATCGCGGTTGCAGATAAGCGTGTATTTTGAATTCGGGGTGATCTTTCTCGGATCGAATATTTTTCGCGACAACATCGACACCTGGTTGATCAATTTTGCAGGCACATTGTATTCTTCAAGGATCTCCCCGAGGAACTGGTTCCGCTTGAACTTGTCTTCGATGACAAGGTGATCATCCGCCAACACAATGCCGTAAAGCATCGTGGGCTCTTTCTCTTTTTCGGGAACACTTGCTGTTGAATCTGAGACCGGAGTGGATACCGTTTTCTGTGCGAGCGAGGGACTGTAATACCTGTTGAAGAGAAAGACGGCGCCGGCGAACACGATCACCACGACGAAGCCAAAAAATTTTTTTACCATTTTGCCACCAGTAAGTTTAAAAAATTGCGAGAGGTCAAATATAAGCAGTTAAAAAAAATTTCTATTCCCCAAATGTGTGGAAATGCCTCTTGGTCAAAGCTATATCTTATAGCGATTAAACGAAAAAATGAGGCTCCGATATGGGAATTTGGCCTTTTTTGGGCCAAAAAACGTTAATTGAACCTCAGTTTAAATATAACTTACTGTAAGTTTTCTTCCCTGTTTCCAGAAAATTGATAAAATTCTCCACGTTCTTGTCGTATCCATAAGGCCAGGCAAGAACACGTTCGTCTTTTCCCACCAGGACATAGAATGGCTGGGCGTTGTTGTTCAGTCGTGTGATCTGCAGGTCGGCATTTTGTTTGCCGATCGTTTTCTTGACCTTTTTGTCGTAAGAGGAAGTATACCATTCCGATTCGGGCAGCGTCGTCTTGTCGTCTACATAGAGGGCGACAACGACGAAATCTTTTCTCAGCCGGTCGAGCACACCCGGATCTGACCAGACGTTCGCTTCCATTTCACGACAGTTGGTGCACCCATGGCCGGTGAAGTCTATAAAGAGAGGTTTATTTTGTTTTCGCGCGCAGGCAAGGGCTTGCTTGTAATCAAAATAGCCCTGCAGGCCGTGAGGCAGGTGAAGAAGCTCGGCGTATTTGGGCTCTTCGCAGATCTGGTTTTGCTTTTCCTGCCGGTTCATAGAGACCAGGTCAAAGTCATGGGTATACATGGGGGGGAGATATCCGGCCAGCGCTTTCAGGGGAGCGCCCCAGAGTCCGGGCACGAGGTAGACGACAAAGGTGAAAGTTAAGATCGCCAGCATGAGCCTGGGAACGGTAATCCGGTCGACGGCGGCATCGCCGGGAAGCCGCACCTTTCCCAGGAAATAAAAACCGAGGACGGTGAAGATGACGACCCAGATGGCGATGTTGAGGTCGCGGTCGAGGATACCCCAGTGATAGGTCTGGTCTGCGATGCTGAGGAATTTCAACGCCAGGGCCAGTTCGAGAAGGCCCAGGGTAACTTTGACTGTGTTAAGCCAGCTTCCGGATTTGGGCATTCCTTTCAGCCATTCAGGGAAGATTGCAAACAGGGTAAAAGGAATAGCGAAAGCGGCTGAATAGGCCAGCATTCCCAGCACCGGTTTTATGACCTCGCCCCCGGCCGAGAGCACGAGCACATTTCCCACGATGGGCAGCGTGCAGGAAAACGACACGAGCACCAGGGTTGCCGACATAAAGAAAATGCCGGCCATCCCGCCTTTTTCGGCAGCGCGGTCAGCCTTGTTGACCAGCTTATAGGGGGCGGTAATGTCGAACAAACCCAGGAAGGAAAGGGCGAAGAAAATAAAGATGAAAAAGACGAGGAGGTTGGGCAGCCAATGGGTGGCAAGAGCGTTCAAACCCTCCGCGCCGAACAGCACGGCGAACAACGTACCGGCTACTGTATAAATAGCAATGATCGACAGGCCGAACCAGCTCGCTTTCCGGATGCCCTCGGCCCTGCTCTGATTGTCTTTAAGGAAGAATGTCACGGTCATGGGCACCATGGGAAACACACAGGGAGTGATCAGGGAAGTCAGGCCGAGGATAAATGCCAGCAGCATATATCCGAGCAGCGAACTTCGTGACGAGGTGGATTCCCCCTGAAGAATGGACGTGTCGAGGATAGGACCCTCTGCCTGGTAAGCAGCGGCATCAGTTTGCGTAGTCTTCACGCTGTCCTGTTTTACCTCCGTGTTTTGGGTGCCATCGCGGGTTGCCACGGGCGGCGTCACCGCGTTGCGTTCCGGACGGATCTTTTCTTCAGGATTCTCTGCGGCCGCTCCCGTTACCGCCAGGTTCTCGAAAGAGAAATCCTCCTCAAACGAAATGCACTTTCCGTCGATTTCGGTACAGACCTGGCCCTGGATGGAGCCGGCAATAGTCACAGGGTTGCCAGTGATCTTGATCCGCTGGCGGAATTCCCCCGTCTTCTTGAAAATTTTGACGTCACAATCAAAGATCTTGTCGTGTTTGGATATTGAATTGATGGCCTTGAGCGGCCCGACGGGCTGAAAATTCTTTTGATTTTCGAATTTGATTTCCGTGAGCAGGGGGCCGCAGTCAGGGTCAAAATCGGTTGCGTACAGGTACCATACCTCGTCAATGGCCGCTTTGAAAACAAGATCTGCCTCATCGCCGGCCCTGAGACTGGTCTTCGACAAGCTGACTTCCCATTTCACGGGCGTCAGAATCTGGGCATCGGACCAAAGGGGAACAAGGGCGAGGAGAGCCAGGGCGAAATTGCGGAATCTGTCAGTCATAATTTCAGGTCTTTCACGATAACGAACTTCATAGCAAAATAGTTGGTCGCGCTCGCATCGGGTTAAAAATCGATCAGGTGCTGGTTTCTCCACAGATCTTCGAGCTTCTCCCGTTCGCGGATCAGTTTTGCCTGGCCATTGAGAAGCAATACTTCCGCCGGGCGCAGCCTGGAATTGTAATTCGACGCCATGGAATACCCGTAAGCGCCTGCATTCCTGATGGCGAGAATGTCTCCTTCCCGTACCTCGTTTAATTTCCGGTCTGAGCCGAAGGTATCTGTTTCGCAGATGTAACCAACGACGGTGTACAATTTCAGCGGTCCCGTGGGGTTGGACAGGTTCACAATCTCATGATAGGCATCATACATCATCGGCCGGAGAAGATGGTTCAAGCCGGAGTCCACGCCGACAAAAGTTATGGAGGGCGTGGATTTTACGACGTTGACCTTGACGAGGAGCACACCGGCTTCGCTGACAATGAATTTGCCCGGCTCAAAATGCATTTCCAGTTTCCGCCCGTAGCTCTGACAAAACTCGTTGAAGGCCTTTGTGAGCTTCAGCCCGAGGTCATAGACATTGGTAACGATATCATCCTCCTTGTATGCGACTTTGAAGCCACTGCCGAAGTCAATGAATCGCAGTTGCGGGAAATCACGGGCGACGCCAAAGAGTATTTCCGCCATTTTCAAAAACACTTCACTCTCGGTGATGTCCGAGCCGGTATGCATGTGCAGTCCATTGATGCGCATGTTGCAGGCCTTGATCACTTCATGGATTTCAGGAAGCTGATAGACGGATATACCGAACTTTGAATTGACGTGGCCTGTGGAGATTTTGTAGTTGCCTCCCGCCATAATATGCGGATTCAACCGGATGCTGCAGGGATAGGAGTTGTTGTATTTCCGGCCGAATTTTTCCAGGCTTGAAAGATTATCGAGGTTGATGGTCAGCCCAAGGTCAACGCCCTGGACGATTTCACTGAAGTCGACGCCGCTGGGCGTGAACATAACCTGCGAAGGTTGAAACCCTGCCTTCAGCGCGAGTTGCGCCTCCTCAATCGAGACCACATCCACATCCGAACCGTAGGTCTTGAGCAGCTTCAGGATGGAAAGATTGGTCAGCGCCTTTGCCGCGTATTTGATCTTCACGTCGGATGCCGAGAAAGCGGTTTGCAAGGTGCGCAGCTGATGGACTATTTTTTCAGCATCATACACATACAGCGGGGCGCCAAACTGCTTGGTCAGCCCGTTCAGGTCGACATCCTGTATCCTGTAATTTCCCAATAAAAGCTCCATTTAAAGTCGGGTAAAAAATAAAAGGCTAAATATAGAGCCGATTTAAAGATTATTTCCCTGCCGCATGAAAGATTCTTCCAAATGGAGGAGGGATGATTAGTTTTGCGGGCGAAAGCGTACATGGGAGGCAGCGATTTTTGAAATTAAAAAATGAGCCATGAAACTATTCTACCGGGAGTTGGGACAAGGACAACCGATCATTCTTCTGCACGGC
>DASVOT010000847.1:0-9398 GCA_036383235.1 Chryseosolibacter sp. | reverse complement strand
GATCGGCAGCATCGGGATCACTACCCGGAAATTTTTGGAAAACCTGTTCACCACACCTTCCCAGTTGCTGAGCGCACCGAATAATCCATGCAATAACAGCAGCACCTGGCCTTTGCCCTCGTCGACAAATTTGAATCCATTTTCCTCTTTAACCGTAATGGGCATACGCATACTATTAGCAGCGATAAGTAAGTCAAAAAATTCTCAGAATAAAAGTTTTTATAATTGGTAATCTTACGTGAACACGTCCTTGAACAAAGGGATATAGGCGGCGATCCAATGGGTTATCTGAGGAGCAAAGGCTTCGATCTTCGGCAGTAGCCACGACTGGCTCGTCCACCTTTCGGGCAGTCCAATGTGGAGGGCATCGATTATCCACAGGGCGACACTGAGCAGGAAAGCTGCCTTTATCAGCCCAAGCAGCGCTCCTGCCACCTGATCTATGCGGCCCAGGAACGTCCGGTCGATCGACACTTTTATGAGCTTCCCCAACAACCGCACTGCGATCACGATTGCTATAAACACAACGGCAAAGGCTACATACGGCAAGATCGTCTTGCTGACGTTGAACTCGTCTTCCAGCAAGATCATCGCATAGCCCAGGAGCTTGAACGCACCCAAAACACCTGCGAGCAGGGCGATAAGAGAAAAAAGTTCCATTAAAAATCCTCCCCGGTAACCGCTGATGACACCGACAAGGAGGATCACCCACAGCGTGAGATCGACCGGGGTCAAGGGGCCAGTAATTTTTTCACCAGCTCAGAGATCATCCGCCCGTCTGCCTGACCGGCGAGTTTCTTGGTGGCGACGCCCATCACTTTGCCCATGTCCTGCGGACCGGCAGCGCCGAGTTCCTTGATAATCGCCTGAACCGCAGATCTGAGCTCATTTTCTGACAACTGTTTGGGAAGATAGCGATTGATGACTTCCAGTTGCAGTAACTCTTTGTCCGATAGGTCTTTTCTTCCCTGCTGAACAAAGATGTCGGCCGACTCTTTCCGCTGTTTCGCCGCTTTCATCAGAAGTTTATTTTCCGCTTCGGAGGTCAGTTCATCGCTGCCCCCTTTTTCTGTTTCCGCCAGCAGGATCATGGATTTGATGCTGCGCAACGCCTCCAGCTCTTCCTTGTTTTTTGCGAGCATCGCTTTCTTGATATCCGAATCAATTTGCTGCTTTAGACCCATGGGTTTTTGTGGTTATTGTTTTTTGAACAAAATTTGCACCGCCAGGTACCTGTTTTTTAAAATTTGTGCGGTGACAAGATTGAGCGTCAATATTAATAAAATTGCCACACTCCGGAATGCGCGCGGGGGAAATAATCCCGACGTCATCCGGGCGGCGATTGATTGTGAACGATTCGGTGCGCAGGGAATAACGGTTCATCCCCGGCCCGACGAGAGACATATACGCTATGCTGACGTGCTCGCATTAAAAGAGGTCGTCAAAACCGAGTTCAACATCGAGGGGTATCCTGATGCGCGGTTTTTAAAGATCATCCGCGAAGCTCGGCCGGCGCAGGCCACCCTTGTGCCGGACGCACCTGATGCGATCACGTCAAACGCTGGCTGGGATACTGTTAAACACCGGGTTTTTCTTACCGATGTCACGAAAGAGATCCAGGCCCTGGGAGTACGCGTGTCGATTTTTGTCGACCCTGTTTTGCGAATGGTGGAGGGTGCAGCCGCCACTGGCACTGACCGGATCGAATTGTACACCGAGCCCTATGCGCGTGAATTTATTCTCTCACGCGAAGTGGCCATCAAGCCCTACATTGAAAGCTCAAAACTCGCACATGAGATCGGCCTTGGCATCAACGCGGGCCACGATCTGGATCTAGGCAACCTCGCTTACTTTCACAGGAACATTCCATACCTGGACGAAGTTTCAATCGGGCATGCCCTGATCTGCGATGCCCTGTACCTCGGCCTGGAGAATTCCATCCAACGGTATCTGCAGCAACTGCAATAAGGTCAGGCAAAAAAGTCCGATCTCCTCCTATTGTTTCCAGCATAAAAACAAATACCTTTCAAGGAAACCTGCTGCGAAACGCGGTGTCTCCCGGATACCGGGACCCGCTTATGGACAGAAGAAGTCATCTTTGGTCATAAATTTTTCGAAATGAAACTCAAACAAAAATTTAACGACGATGATCTCCAGCGAATAAAAGTCGCAGTCAAAAAAGCGGAGGAAAAGATCTCCGGCGAAATCGTGCCGGTAATCGTTGAGAGAAGTGACCTTTATCCCATTGCCAGTTACCGCGCCGCGCTCAGCTGTGCCGTCCTCGCTTTCATTTTCATGATCGTTCTCGACCGCTTTCTGATCAGGGATGCATCTCAGACCCTTTATTATGACCCGTTGTTTATTTTTATAGTCGTCATTGTCGCAGGTGCAACCGGGGCGGCTATTTCTGAGCTGTCTTCTCCTGTGAAGCGGTTCTTCCTGTCGAGAAAGCTGCTCGATGACTCCTGCCGGGAGTCGGCCGAGGCTGCCTTTCTGGAAGAGGAGATTTTCAATACCCGGCATCGGACCGGCATCATGATCTTCATCAGTTTCTTCGAACACGAGGTCATCGTCATGGCCGACCGCGGGATCAGCAAGGTGGTTGAGCAGAAGGAGTGGGACCACGTTGTGACCCAACTGGTTTCGCAGATCCGCGCGGGCAGGGTGGTGGATGGCCTGGAGATGGCTATCGCGAGATGCGGACAAATTCTTTTGGAAAAAGGATTTAAAAAAACGGCCGACGACATCAACGAACTGCGCGATGACCTTCGCATAAACTAAACATCGCATGACACTCTGGTCAACAATGAAAAAGATCTTATTTTCTCTCGCATTCTTTTTTCCCTTGCTTGTCTCCGGCCAGGTAAAGATTCCGCAGTTATGGGGTACCCGGATTCATGACGAGGCCGGGATCTTATCACCTGCGTTTGTTGACCGGCTTGAGCAACAGCTGAAGAAGCATGAAGACTCTACATCCAATCAGATCGCCATCCTGATCATCCCTTCCCTGCAAGGGGAGCCGATCGAGGATTTCAGTCTGAGAGCTGCTGAGACGTGGAAGCTCGGCCAGGCAGAAAAGGATAACGGCGTGCTGCTGGTGGTCGCGTTCGAGGACCACAAGGTGAGATTCGAAGTAGGTGAAGGCCTTGAGGGCGTGTTACCCGATGCCATCTGCAACCAGATCATCCGGAACGAGATCGCCCCTCATTTCCGGCAAAACGATTACGAAGGAGGCATCCAGGCGGCGGTCACGGCGGTGATTCAGGCAATCGGAGGCGAGTATCAGGCGGATGAGCAGGCGTCGGAAAGGCAGGGAGGCAAGGGCGGATCCTTATGGGGAACGCTGATCATCATCCTTATCATTATTCTCATCAGCTGGATCAGAGGAGGAGGAAGGGGAAATTACAGGCGTGGCGGTTGGTCTTCCGGAACCGGATGGTATGGCGGTGGATTCCGCGGAGGAAGCGGAGGGGGATTCGGTGGTGGCGGCGGATTTTCCGGCGGAGGTGGTGGTTTCAGCGGAGGCGGCAGCAGCGGATCGTGGTAAAAAGATTTACCCGATTTGCCGATCCCCTGTTGGTATTTAGAATTTATCTCCCCTATTTTTGCGCTTCTTCAAACACCGTTCATGAAAAAAGATAAAGTAATCTTCGATCTCATCGAGAAAGAAAAGGAACGCCAGCAGAACGGGATTGAACTGATAGCTTCGGAAAATTTTACCTCTCTTCAGGTAATGAAGGCTATGGGAACGGTCCTGACAAACAAGTATGCGGAAGGCCTTCCCGGAAAACGCTACTACGGTGGATGTGAGGTGGTTGATGAAATTGAACAGCTTGCAATCGATCGCGCCAGGGAATTGTTCGGAGCTGAATGGGCGAACGTCCAGCCTCACTCGGGCGCCCAGGCGAATGCTTCGGTCATGCTCGCGTGCCTGAAACCGGGTGACAAGATCCTTGGTTTTGACCTTTCGCATGGCGGTCACCTGACCCACGGGTCGCCGGTCAACTTCTCGGGTAAACTTTATCAGCCGGTGTTTTACGGGGTAGAGCAATCAACCGGCAGGATTGACTTTGACAAGCTTATTGAAACGGCAGAACGCGAGAAGCCGAAAATGATCATCTGCGGAGCTTCCGCATACAGTCGCGATTGGGATTACAAAAAGCTGAGGGAAGCAGCAGACAGTGTGGGTGCCGTACTGATGGCTGATATCGCCCATCCGGCCGGGCTTATTGCGCGGGGTCTTTTGAATGATCCCATGGAACACTGCCACGTTGTTACGACAACCACGCACAAGACGCTGCGCGGGCCCCGGGGAGGGATGATCCTGGTAGGAAAAAACATTGATAATCCGTGGGGTTTGAAAACACCGAAGGGCGAGATCAGGAAAATCGGTTCTGTTCTTGATTCCGGCGTTTTTCCGGGTACCCAGGGCGGGCCGCTGGAGCATGTGATCGCTGCAAAAGCGGTGGCGTTTCAGGAGGCGCTCTCCGATGAATACCTCGACTATGTTGTGCAGGTGGTCAAGAACGCGAAAGCGATGGCCGAGAGCTTCGTCGAACGGGGATATAAGATCATTTCAGGAGGAACGGACAACCACCTCATGCTGATAGACCTCCGGTCAAAGAATCTCACCGGAAGACAGGCTGAAGACGCGCTGATCCAGGCCGATATTACCATTAATAAAAATATGGTTCCTTTTGATACCCAATCGCCGTTTGTTACCTCTGGAATGCGGATTGGGACGCCCGCGGTAACAACGCGCGGATTGATGGAAAAAGATGTGATCAAAATAGTAGACCTGATCGATGAGGCGCTGCAAAAACCGGAAGATCAGAAACACCTCAAATCCGTCAGACGCAAGGTGAACCGCTTCATGGAGAAATTTCCATTGTATTGATTTTCATTTTTAACGGGAGATAAGAAATGCCATTAGACCAGGAACCCCTGCAGGAAAAGGAGATGAGTTTCCTCGAGCACCTCGAGGAATTGAGGTGGCATGTGATCCGATCGCTTGTGGCGGTGTTGGTATTCACCATCGGCGCATTTATTACGGCGCCGTGGATCTTTCAGCATATCATTTTTGCGCCTGCCCGCGTCGACTTTCCCACGTTCAGGTGGCTGTGTAACCTGGGCCATTTCTTTGGCTCCGGCGATTCGTTGTGCGTGAAGGAGATACCCTTCAAGATTCAAAGCCGCTACATGACCGGCCAGTTCTCGATGCATATTGTGTCCTCGTTTGTGATGGGCCTTATCATCGCTTTCCCGTATATCAGCTGGGAGCTCTGGCGCTTCATCAAGCCCGGGCTTTATCCAAGGGAAAAGAGCTCTTCGCGTGGCGCGGTGGCCGCAATTTCTTTCCTGTTCGTAACCGGCGTCCTGTTTGGGTATTACATCATGTCCCCGATCATGATTTCGTTCCTGGCAAACTACCGCATCAGCGACATGATCTCGAACGAGTTTGACATCACTTCTTATGTGGGTACCGTAGTGGGAGTGGTTATCGGATGCGGCGTCCTTTTTCAATTGCCCATCGTCATCTTTTTCCTGACCAAGATCGGAATCGTAACGCCGAAGTTCCTGAGGCAGTACCGCAAGCATGCCATCGTGATAATCCTGGTCATTGGCGCCATCGTCACCCCCACTGCCGACCCGCTCAGCCAGAGTTTAATCTCGATCCCCTTGTATATTCTCTATGAAATCAGTATCTTATTATCTGCAGGAGTTACAAGGAGCAAGGAGAGAATGGCAGCAGAGGCACTGCGTCGTGAACAGCAACAACAACAGGATTGACAATGATACCCAAAATCGCTATTGGCGGAGACCACGCCGGATTTGACTACAAGGCGAACCTTATCAAATGGCTTGAGTCGCGCGGGTATGAAACAAAAGATTTCGGAACCTACAGCAGTGAATCAACGGACTATCCCGATTTTGCTCACGTCGTTGCCGAGGCTGTCGAGACGAGGCAGTATGAAGTGGGCATCCTCATTTGCGGAAGCGCGAATGGCGTTGCCATGACTGCCAACAAACATCAGGGTGTGCGCGCCGCCATCTGCTGGAATGAGGAGCTGGCATCCCTTGCGAGGAACCACAACAATGCAAATGTGTTGTGCCTGCCCGCCCGTTTTATTGCCTATCCGCTCACCGAAAAAATTACCGACCGGTTCCTGCATGAAAGTTTTGAAGGCGGCAGACACGGCAGACGCGTCGACAAGATCAGTTGCTGACCTTTCTCACATAGCGATCACCCTGCCGCACGTACTGCGCCCCGATGCCGGGCATTCGGTTGAAGAACCCCTCCAGAAGATTCTCTTTGTCAAAGACAATTTCGGGAGGATCGTTTTTGAAGGAATGGAAAACGTGCGTGACATTCTCGTAGTACTCCGGATGACGGAGCACGTCTTGCGAAAGGTCCCAGTTCAGATAAGGGGTTGCGAGAGAATTCTGACTGTAAATGTCAAGGTTGTCTTCCAGGACAAGAATGCGCTTCCCTTTGATGTCGGTCACCGCGTTGTTTACGAGCAGCTGGCTGTAACTTACAGCGCCTATCCTCCCGAATTTCGCCAGGTAAGCCATTCCCACAATCCCAACGAAAAGAATCCACGAATTCAGCGCTACAAATTTCTTACGCCGGATGAGCAAAAAGAAATGGGTGAATAAAAAGGATAGCCCGGGGATAAAGACTATCAGCGACTGAGGACGCAGTCCGTCTGACAAGAACACAAAGAGCAAAGAAAACACCAGCCACAACAATACCGTTTGAAGAATCTGCGATTGGTATTTACTAAACCTTGCCTCCCGGTTTAACATGACCATCGATACTGCAAAATAAAACAGCGGAATGGCGCCCAGGGTCAACAGGGCCCGGGTCGTCATAAACTGTGTATGATCAAGGGAGAAACTGGCGACATAAAAATACCGCCACACTTCACCGGTTGCGTCATTAAGGTACGACAGGCTGATCACCAGCAGGTGTGGAAGGAGATATCCGAATATGAGCAGCATAAATTTGCGCAAAGTGCTTCGCGTGAACAGTACAAGAATGACGATCGCCCCAACGAGGTAGATACTGAACGAAAAAATGAATAACGAGGCGAGACTGATACACAATCCCAGGTTAAAGATGCTTTCGTCGCGCTCATTCCTGAATTCGACCTCCTGAAAGAGATAATTAAGCGCCAGCAGGAGAAATCCCGAGCCCAGCAATTCATTGGACAGCGAAAGCGTGTCGTAGGAAAAGAAGAACAAAAGGGAAAAAAGAAAGGAAGGAATATAGGTATTCTCGCTGAATACCTTCTTCGAAATGAACACGATTCCGATATAGGCGCTCTGAAGGAAGATGACCGCAAAGGCGAGGAGATGACGGGCAAGCAGGGAGCGACCGAAAAGAGTGTCGAGAATCTCGTCAGACCATGCCGCCAGAGGACCGGTGTTATCGATTAGCCCCGAATACATCCGGTAACCTTCATTTTGCTTTTCACCGACTAACAGGTCCTTAAGCTCCGGTATGGTCAACTGTGAATTATAGATGAAAAGAGGCAGGTACATGATCACCAGCAGGGCGAAGAGTCCGGCCAACCGGTAAGGGTCATTAATGCGGAAATATCGAATCAAATTCTAATTATTAGATTTGGCAGAAAAATAGAGCAGTAATTGTGAAGTTTAAAGCGGAATCTATTGTTTTTTACTTTCGTTCCTTATTCATTCGTAAAGTAATTTTTCAGCCATGGCGGGATCGACGAGACAGCATAAATTCGGTCGCTTGATTCAGAAGGAATTGAGTGAAATATTCCAGCGCGACAAACGCGGAATCCTCGACAACGCCTTTATTACCATTGCCGATGTCAAGATGAGTGCCGACCTCGGCGTTGCCAAGGTCTATATCAGCATGATGCTGGCGAAAGATAAGCAACGCATCCTCGAGAAGCTAAACCGGGGTAAAGGAGAGATCAGGAAAGCGCTCGGTGAGAGGATCCGCAACCAGGCGCGGATCATACCGGAACTGATCTTCATCATCGATGAAACCGAGGAGAAGGCGCATAAGATAGAGGAGCTGATCAAGAACCTCAACATTCCACCGGGAGACGAGGACAAGCTATAAGGCATCCCAAAGCACATTGAATTTACCATTTTTTATAGCGCGGCGTTATTTGCTGTCAAAACGGAAGGCAAATTTCATCAACATTATCTCCATTCTTTCTATCGGGGGTATCGCTTTCAGTACCGCTGCTCTGATAATCGTTCTGTCGGTTTTCAACGGACTTGAAGACCTGCTGCGGTCGCTTAACAATTCTTTCGACCCTGAAATCAAGATCGAGGCGGCCGAAGGCAAATCCTTTGAGGCGACGCCCGAACTATTAAACAAGATAAAATCTCTCCCGGGGGTGGCGATCGTCACGGAGGTGATAGAAGATTACGCCTACTTGCGGTACCGCGATGCGAATCAGGTGGTGATTGTCAAAGGAGTGAGTGACAATTTTCTTGATCAGAACCGTATTCCGGAGGAAAACATTGTTGAAGGCGAACTCAAGCTGAAGGACGGGCCGGTCAATTACGCCATCATCGGCAGAGGCATCCAGTACTCATTATCAATCGCGACGAGCGATCCCCTGTATCCTCTTCAGGTCTATTACA
This sequence comes from Chryseosolibacter sp., assembly GCA_036383235.1. Taxonomy (GTDB): domain Bacteria; phylum Bacteroidota; class Bacteroidia; order Cytophagales; family Cyclobacteriaceae; genus Chryseosolibacter. Next base: position 764 of record DASVOT010000847.1, on the reverse strand, counting down.
TTAAGAATGTGAATTCAGTGGGCCTGGACGCCTCGAAACTTTATTCCAGGGAGAACATTGTTCCGGGGGGTGTGTTTTCCATCGTTCAGAATTTTGATGAGAATTATGTAATCGTGCCGCTCAGGTTCGCCGAGCAGTTGTTCAACTATGGCAACAAGAGAACGTCGCTGGAGATCAAAACGGCTCAGGGGGCTGATATTTTCGAAGTCGAAAAAAAGATCCAGGATGCGCTGGGGAGCACTTTTAATGTGCTGAACCACGAAGAGCAGCACCAGGATCTATACAAGCTCTTGAAAATGGAAAAGCTGTTCACATTCCTTGCGCTCTCGCTGCTGCTCATCATCGGATCGATCAACATTTTCTTCAGCCTCATGATGCTGGCGCTGGATAAGAAGAAGGACATCTCGATCCTCAAGGCCATGGGCGCTGGCGACGGTCAGGTCCGAAATATTTTTCTGGCAGAAGGAATCCTGATCGCTTTCACCGGCGCTTTCCTGGGACTGGCTCTCGGCATGGGGTTCTACTGGCTCCAGCAGCAATATGGCATCATCTCCATGGGAATGGAAACCTCCATTACGCAGGGGTATCCGGTAAAAGTGAAAGCTATGGATTTCGTATTGACGATGGTTGTTGTTTCTTTTATCACCATTCTAATCTCATTACACCCTGCCAAAATGGCCTCTAAAATTGCTGCTACGCCCCATTTGTAAGATTGATGTACTTTATCTGTCAAAAAAGCAGCTTTTTTTCCTAAAAAATTAATA